>CAYHYP010000034.1:4218-7066 GCA_964360925.1 uncultured Gammaproteobacteria bacterium
CCAAAACTGGCAAAATTACCCGCAAGAAATATCCAAAAAACACTTTTAAGGAAGCTCATCTACCGAACAATCTTGAGAAGAATGAACCAACAGACTGAAAGAATCCCTGTTGTTTTACTACCGGAGCCACAGCTTTTGGTTTAGCAGTAGGAGCCGCAACTCTAGGTGCCGGTTGCACCACATTTTGTTCCTGTTGAACTTCATTATTTACCGCTGCTTGTCTCTGCACAGGAGCGAAGGACATCGGAACAATTGACGTTCCACCACCACCGGGTCTGGCGGCCCATTCATTAGATACCGGACCTATGGCACAATTGGCTTTGCTTTGAACCGCAAAATAATAGGTACGGTTACCAAGAAATCTGACTGTATAATTATCCGTATTACCAATATCCGTTGCACTATAGATATAGTTGCGTGGAGAAAGACCGAAATAGACATTATAGTTACTTGCCTGGGGAACTTTTGTCCATTGCAACCTTATTTCGCCGGGATTTTTAGCTTTTTGGATAGCCGGATTATTTGGTTCGTATAAAATCGGAGCTTTAGGCTTGTTTTCCGTACAAACTGGGAGAGGTTTCCAAGAATTATCAAGGTTGGGACTGGAACCGTAATCAACAGCCTTAACCGGAACAGCACTTAACAAAACAAGCAAACCTAAGATAAGAAGTGTCTTTTTCATTTGACTTGTATACAGAATAACACCTTTGAAAAACCCCTGTCAAGCCCCCATTTTGAATCCGGATAATAGGGATTTGTATACTTTCTCTGTTTGGGCCGCAATTTGTTCCCAACTATATTCTTTTGCCAACTTTTTAGCCTCTAAAACCTTTTGGGAATATAGTTTTTTGTCGGTTAATAACATTTGAATTTTTAGAGCCAGACTTCTCCGGTTTTTTGGTTCAAAAAAGAGTACGCCCTGACCGTTGTGGGTAATTTCCCGCATCACCGGAATGTCTGCCACCACCACCGGAATTCCCAAAGACATTGCTTCTATAACCACAATGCCAAAACCTTCAACCGTTGAGGGGTGGCAAAAAATTCTGGACGAAGCCATGACTTTTTTAACATCATCATGCTTTTTTACAAAACCATAAAAACGGACGTTTTTGGAAGCCATTTGACGCAGGTACTTTTCTTCCGGCCCCTGACCTACTATGGCCACTTTCAAATCTTTTGAAATAGCGAGCAAATCATCTATATTCTTGTATTTTAATAACCGGCTGACAACACAAACGTCGTATTTCATACGCCACAATAAATTACAGAAATTTTTTGCGGAGGAACCCCATTTTTGATAAGCTTATCTTTTGTTGCCTGACTAATGGCAATATAATTAACAAAGGGAATTTTAAACAGAATCCGTTCGGAAATTTCCCCAATTATTCCTACCAAACCAACATTTTTAACCCAATCCCCTACAAAAACATCTGCATACCAACAAACTACCGGTTTTTGTTTTAAAAAACCAAGAAGAACGGCAACCAGATGATTGGTGTAATTGGTTCCTTCCACAATGTCAAAATTAGTTTGGAAACCTTTTATTATCATTTGGACAGTAAAAATAAATCTTTCGGGAAGGGATTGCCAATTGGCAGTTGTCCAATGTGTTGTGGGGCGGGAAATTATAGAAATTTGGTGACCAAAATCTTTTAGGTATTTACTGACAAAAAAACATCGAGCTTCAACACCGCCGGTTATTTCTCCATCATCTGTTTTTGGAAAAAATTCTGTAAGACAAACAATTTTCATATATATACTCGCATTCGCGAGAGATGCTGAAACAAGTTCAGCATGACACACTGTCATCCTGACGAATGTCAGGATCTCTCAACTTGTTTGAGATGCTGAAACAAGTTCAGCATGACACATAGCATGACACTTTATTCTTTGTGTAAAGCTATTTTTCTTACTACCTCCGTTATTTCATGGCGGATATCTTCCAGAAGAACATATAGTCTAAAAACCAGGTAAAATAGCGTCGCGATAGAGCCGTAAATTATCAGATCGGCTCCCCTGCCTATGCCTAAAAGATTAGCAATTCTGGTAGTAAGGTTTGGGAAAACTACACCAAAAGCGGCTATGATAAATAATCCCGACCAAAAAATAAATTCCCCGAGATGAAGTTTTTTATCCCGGAAACGTAAAACCACCCGTGATACGGCAAAAAGCAAAAATACTATTAATAATATTTGTATTACCAACATACCAATATATTTTGTTCTATTGTCATCCCGAACTAGTTTCGGGATCTCTCAACTTGTTTGAGATTTTTTTTCTGACATTCGTCAGAGATGCTGAAACAAGTTCAGCATGACACTTTATTCTTTAATATAAATTAATATTATTTAAATAATCTAAAAAATAATCTGAATGGCAATTTGATAAATGCCAAGTTTTCCTGCTTACTTCTTTTTAAAGTATCCTGATTATATATCGCCTGAATAGGGATCTCTTTCAATTTTAACTTATTTTTGGCAATTTCCCAATAGAACTCGCTGCTTATTTCCATCCTATCCGTTCTGATTTGAATTAAATCTATGGCTTTTTTTCCAAAAGCCCGGAGGCCGGATTGGGTATCAGATGACCAAACACCGTAAAAAGTAAAGGTCATAAGATTGCTTAAAACATTAGCCAATAAACGATCCCAAGGCATTGACTGCCACTTCCCCAAAAAACGGCTGCCTATTACCACATCTGCCTGTCTATTTATAATTGGAGAAATTAAAGATTCTATATCCGTGGCTTTGTGTTGACCGTCGGCGTCAAAAGTTACCAGAATGTCATATTTTTCTTTTTTGGCGTATGCAAAACCGGTTCCCAAAGCTGCCCCCAAACCACGGTTCAT
>CAYHYP010000035.1:0-7053 GCA_964360925.1 uncultured Gammaproteobacteria bacterium
AACTCCATAACAATTTGATGAGCCAATTGTTTTTTTAATTCCATAGGATGACCCTGGGTAGGAATATCCTTTATTGACAAATTTGTTGCCAGAACAAAATATTGATTTATTAAGTCATCTCGAAGAGACATTATTTTACCAAACATTTCAGAAGGAAGATCCTCAATCCAAACTGCATTTCCCCAGCTTTTGCTCATCTTTCGTCCATCTGTCCCTTCCAAAAAACCTGTTGCTAAAACGAAAGAATCTTTATTTCTTAAATCTTTTTGGAGAGTTCGACCGGCTTGCATATTAAATGTTTGATCGGTACCTCCAATTTGAATATCGGTATCCATGAAATAACTATCATATCCCTGCATTACGGGATATAAAAGCTCGTGTAGTCCGACTTTCTTACCGTCATTTAAACGTTTTTTAATAAGTTCTCGGCCAACAAAATCTCCGGCAGAAAAATGTTGACAAAGTTTAATAATTTCAACGAAATTTAATTTTTTAAGCCATTCGCCATTATGAGATATTTTTACTTTAGAAAAATCAAGAATTTTTTCCGCCTGATTTTTATAGGTTTTAAAATTATCCTGAATTTGTTCATATGTTAAAACGGGTCTCTCCGTATCTTTGTCAGAGGTGTCTCCTATCAAAGAGGTAAAATCACCAATCAAAAAAGTAACATTATGTCCGAGTTCCACAAATGTTTGCAATTTTCGTAGTGGAACGGCATGCCCGATGTGAATTTTAGTAGCGGTAGGATCAATTCCCAAATAAATATTTAATTTTTTTCCCGAACGCAAAACATCTTCCAACGCTTTTTTTGTTGGAATAATATTCTCCACTCCCCTAGTCAGCAATTCATCAATTTTATCCATATTTTAAGTATAGCAGAAAATTTCTTATGTGCGAAGATTGTTAAATTCATCGTGGGCCACACATTGTTTGCATGCGGACTTCTTTTTGCCATTTTTTAAGTTTTTCCAGTTCGATAAATCGTTTATCTAATTCTTTCAAAAATAAATCATTTTGCTGTTTGATTATATTCTCAAAAATTTCTGTAATTTTTTGAAAATCAAAGTTCGTGTTCATGATGTCATATTACCATGGTGTCATTTCACTCTGTCAATATAGCAAAATATATTGTTACAACAATAGATTCTGGACTCTCGCCAGAATGACGTAAATTTGGTAAACTAAACGTAATGTGGCTACGTAAAATACGAAGGATGTGGTACCTTCCTTTGGAAAGGACGAAACTTTTGACTTATCTTTCCGGAGCAGTTTTTGTAGGAATTATTGGGATCTTTCTTTTAACAACGATTGTCTTTGCAATTTTCTCCGTCAATCTTCCCGATCCCGGTAAAGTTATCCGCCGCGAAGGATTTTCCACAATTATTACCGACCGAAATGGAAAGCCTCTTTATGACGTTTATAACGGCCAAAACAGAATTCCGTTGGAATTAAAAGACGTTCCGAAATATTTGCAACAGGCTACAATCTCCGTTGAAGATAAAGATTTTTATAAACACCAAGGTTTTAGTATCGCCGGCATCGTCCGTTCCGTAGTCAATATCGTAACTTTTAAAGGAATTACCGGGGGATCAACTTTAACCCAACAATTAGTTAAGAATGTTCTTCTTACTTCCGAACGTACCGTCGTCCGTAAAATCCGTGAGGTAATTTTATCCAACCAAATTGAAAAAAAGTTTTCCAAGGACCAAATTTTACAAATGTACCTAAACGAAGCTCCTTATGGCGGCGCTACATATGGCGTAGAATCGGCAGCCAAAAGCTATTTTGGAAAATCGGCAAAAGATTTAAATCTGGTGGAATCGGCAATATTGGCAGGAATTCCCCAATCGCCTACATATTATTCTCCTCTTGGAAAAAATCCTAAAGCATATATTGACCGGGCGACTCATGTTTTACAAAGAATGCAGGATGACGGAGTAATCACTTCTCAACAGGAAAGTGATGCCATAAAACAATTGCCAAATGTTCAATTTGCTTCCGATTCCGGTTCAATTAGGGCTCCCCATTTTGTTTTTTACGTCAAAGATCAATTGATCGTAAAATACGGAGAAAATATGGTTGAATCCGGAGGTCTAAAAGTAACCACTTCTTTAGATTTTGACTTGGAAGAACAGGTGGAAAAAATAGTAAATGAAGAGATAAAAAAGATTCAACCTTTAAAGGTGGGTAACGGGGCCGCGGTAGTTTTGAATCCAAAAACCGGAGAAATTCTTTCCATGGTTGGGTCTTATGATTTTTTTGATAAGGAAATTGGAGCTTATAACGTGGCTACGGCACTTCGTCAACCGGGATCTTCGGGAAAACCTTTTATTTTTGCCACCGCTTTTTCTAAAAACTATACACCTGCTTCTATGTTGGTGGATGCTAAAACCGGATATCCATCGGGGGAGAAAGACAAGGCTGATTATGCTCCGGAAAACTATGACTTAAAATACCGCGGGCCAATGCAATTACGATTTGCTTTGGGAAATTCCATTAATACTGTGGCGGTAAAATTGACCGCTCTGGCCGGATTAAAAGATATTATGACGGCAGGATTTGATGCCGGAATTTCCACTTGGGAGCCGACTGATGCCAATATGAAAAACGTTGGTTTATCCTTGGCGTTGGGAGGACGCGAGGTAAAATTGGTAGAGCTAACTTCTGCTTACAGTGTTTTTGCCAATGGTGGCTTACGGGTTGATCCGGTAGCTATTCTTAAAGTAGAAGATAACAAAGGAAAAGTTTTGTATGAATATAAACCCGTAACCGGGAAAAGAGTTTTTTCGCAGGAAACAAGTTTCTTGATTTCTCACATTCTTTCGGATAACAATGCCAGAAAAGATGTTTTTGGGGAGAATAATTTACTCCAAATTTCCGGGCATACAGTGGCAGTAAAAACCGGAACTACGGATCAAAAAAGAGATAACTGGACAGTTGGTTATGATCAAAATATTGTGACGGGTGTATGGGTGGGAAATAATGATAATACGGTGATGGCGCCCGTAATAACGAGCGGTGTAACCGGAGCGGCGCCGATTTGGAATAAGATTATGCGGGCGGCATTAAAAAATTTTCCCAACGCGGAATTTAAAAAACCCGATAGTGTCATTGCTCTTCAGGTGGATACAATTTTTGGAGGACTTCCCCACTTTGCTGACCCGGTGCGATCGGAATATTTTGTCAAAGGAACGGAACCTATTGGTCAAAGTGCTGTTTATAAAAATTTTAAAATTTCAAAATCTAACGGAAAGTTGGCTAATGCTTTGGAACTTAAGTCAAATAATTTTGAAGAAAAAGAATTTATAGTTTTAACGGAGAATGATCCGGTTTCGGGTGACGGCAAAAACCGTTGGCAGGAAGGAATTGATAAATGGCTTTTGGACAATAAAAAAGATGATGCTAAATATCATCCGCCAACAGATACTTCGGATGCAAGTCTAAACTCCGTAGTAATTAACGTAAGTAATCCCAGTGACCACAATTCAAACTATCCAAATGATGTTTCTATAAAAGCCAAAGCTTTATCTATGCGGGACATTGTAAAGTTTACTTTAGAGGTTGATGGTTTTGAAAAAATAAAGAAAGCATCCGATTCTTTGGATGAAACAATAAATATGTCAAACGGTAAACATAAACTTTTGTTTAAGGCGTCCGACGCCGGAGGAAATTCGTCTACTGCAGAATTGAATATCGGTGTCAATCAGGCTTGGGATGCAGCCAATCCGGCAACATCCTCCGGAACACTATGAATTTTTTTCCAGCTTTTTACGGATTGGGAGGATGTCCTCGTCTGTAAGATTTTTTGTTTGATCTTGGTATGTAATTCTGAAACTAAAATTCCGTTCGTGTGTGGAAATTAATTGAACATCAATAATTAGTTTACTTAATAATTTTATTTTGTTAATTACTTCACCAATAAGGGCGTCTTCCGGAATAGTGATGGTTAAATCTTCAACTATTGCCGGATATTTTGAAATAGGAATATAGATTTTTTCCTTAGCGGCTTGTTTGGAAATTAGATCATAGTTTAATCCCCACACCGTCAATCTTTCTTTAATCCCCCATTTTGTTAAAATTCTGGGGTGAACTTCGCCAATAAAGCCTAAATCGTTTTTAGTAATTGCCTGTCTTCCAGGGTGTAACCAGGAAAATAAAATTTCAGCCGGTACGATTTCGGATTTAATTCCTAATTCCGTCAGGATTTTTTCTACAATTCCTTTTGCTTCTAAAAATTTTTCTCCGGACAGAATTCCATAAAGATAATAGTTTTCTTTTTTTTCTGAATATTCTTTTCCAAGTTCATAAAGACGAACATCACCAAAATTTGCTAAATTTAATTTGACTGCATCAAGAAGGTTTCCCAAAAGAGTTGGTCTTAAAAATTCAAAATCCTTAGAGATAGGATTTAATAATTTAATACCGGTTATGCCAAGTTTTTGCAATTGGGTTTCGGAAACTAAAGAATAAGTATAGATTTCACTGTAACCTGCTCCTTTTAAAATTTGTTTTACTTCAAAATCCAAATCGTAGTTGTGGGCATAGGCTACTTTTTCTGTCGGGACAGCGCTATTTGGCAATGTTTTAGGGAAATTATTGTAACCAATAACTCTTCCCACTTCCTCAATCAAATCTTCTTCTATATGAATATCATTGCGGAAAGTAGGGATGACAACTTTATAAGATGCTGAAACAAGTTCAGCATGACACCCGAGACTATCAAAAATTTCTTTTATTTTATTTTTATCCACTTTAATTCCTAAAATATTTTCAATTTTTTCGTGGGAAACATTAACTGTCCAAGGTTTAAAATCACCACTTTTATGATCTATAATTTCACTGGCGACTTTCCCACCGGCCAATTCCAAAATCAATGACAGGGCGTGATTAACGGCTTTTATTGTTATATTTGGGTCCAGTCCCCGCTCGGCAATGGCGGAGGAGTCACTGCGCAAACCCAAAGCTTGAGATGTCTTGCGGGTAAGAATAGGATCAACAATGACACTGTGTAAAAGAACATTTTTCGTATTGGTATAAGAAGCCGTATTTTCTCCACCTTTGAGTGGCAATAAATCAATAACCCTGCCCACATCTTTGATTATGATGGCATTTTTTGGCAAAATATAATCAATTCCGTCAAGACTTTTAAAAGCCTCTCCCCCTTTAGCCTGGTCTATGGTCATTTGTTTTCCGCGGATTTTGTCATAATCAAAAACATGTAATAGTCCGCCGTAAGTCCATAAAACATAATTGGTAATATCAACTAAATTATTGATGGGACGCAGTCCGATTTGTTTAATTCTTTTTTGCAGCCATAAGGGTGAAGGTTTGACGGATACATTTTTTATAATTACAGAGGTAATTCTGGGGACAAGATCATAGTTTGGTTTTATATTAATGGTTAGGGGATTTTTAATTTTCTTAATTTCAACTTTAATATTCGGATCTTTTAACTTGGCGCCGGTAAGGGCGGAAATTTCCCTGGCGATGCCAAAAACACTCATCCAGTCGGGACGGTTGGGGGTTATTTCCGGGTCAAAAATAATATCTCCTTCTTCTTCTTTCCATGTCTCCACCGTTAAACCCGCAGAACTCAACTTTTCTGCCAATTCTTTAAACGGCATTTTGACGTCAACGTATTCTTTTAACCAACTTAGTGGTATTAACATATATTTATTTGTGTGTCATGCTGAATTTATTTCAGCATCTCTCAACTTGTTTGAGAACGCTCGCATTCGCGAGAGATCCCGAAACAAGTTCGGGATGACACTAAAACTGTTTTAAAATACGTAAATCAGGATTTGTCAGCACCCTTAAATCATCAATTTGGTATTTCAAAACAGCTGCCCGACCCAGACCAATACAAAAAGCAAATCCATTGTATTCATTCGCATCAACTCCTCCTGTTTTCAATACATTTGGATGTACCATTCCGGCAGGCATAATTTCTACCCACCCGGTGTGTTTACAAAACGGGCACCCCTTTTGTTTGCAAATTGTACAGGACATAAATGCTTGAACACCGGGTTCCACAAAGGCAAAATAAGTGGCATCAAATCTTACTTTTATTTCATTTCCAAAAAGTTTTTTCAAAACAAACTCCATGGTTCCCAAAAGATCCGTCATTTTGATATTTTTATCCACCAATAGTCCTTCAAGTTGCCAAAACTCAAAACCGTGCGAAGCATCAACATCGTCTACACGATAAACTTTGCCGGGGATAACAACGCGCATTGGGGGTTTTGTTTTTTCCATAATTCTCACCTGCATTCCTGAAAGTTGGGTACGTAAAATAGTTTCTCCGTTTTGGGTCAAATGAAATGTTGCTTGAGTGTCTCTTGATGGTGCTTCCGGTGGCATGTTTAAAGCAGTAAAATTGTAATAGTCACTTTCAACTTCGTATCCATCGGCGACCTGATACCCAAGAGTTTTAAAAATTTCTAAAACATCATGTGTGACTTTAGTCAGGGCATGGAGGTGGCCTTCGGGGGGGAAAATTCCCGGCATGGTGACATCAAACCACTCGGTTTTTTCAATATTCGCCTCTTTTTCCCGTGACAAGCTTTGGCCTTGTCTTTGAATGGCCTCTTCAATCTGTTTTTTTACATCATTGGCCAACTGACCTACGGCTGCTTTTTCCAAGTCCCCCATTTGAGGGATTTTTTTTAATATCAAAGTAATTTTTCCGTTTGATTTTCCAAGATAATCTATGCGGATATCTTCCAATTCCGAATCATTTGTGCACGCAATAATCCTGGCCATCGCCTCGTTCTTAATATCAATCAACTTATCTTGCATATATTAATTTGATTTTAACTAATTTTTTATGTCATTGCGAGGAGTGAAACGACGAAGCAATCTGCTTATGGGAAGATTGCCGCGCTCGCCTGCTCGCTCGCAATGACACCGATGATCAGTTATATCAACTCTTCCCCCATCTTCACCAGTAGGTTGAAGGTCGATCGGCCAGTCGGTTGTTGGTTCTTTGGTTTCTTCATTTTTATTCATAAATCTCACCTCCCACCACTAAAAAACCCCGCTTTCGCGAGG
>CAYHYP010000036.1:0-7052 GCA_964360925.1 uncultured Gammaproteobacteria bacterium
AGACAGGACACCGTTTTATTTGTATGTTGATGAATTTCAAAATTTTGCTACTCCGGATTTTGCCACTATTCTTTCCGAGGCCCGTAAGTTCGGTTTGGCTTTAACGGTGGGCAACCAGTTTATTTCTCAAGTAGAAGAAGATGTTAAAAACGCTATTTTTGGAAACGTTGGTACTATTCTTTCTTTCCGAGTTGGTGTGGCGGATGCCCAATTTTTGGCCCACCAATTTTCGCCGACTTTTTCGGAGACGGATTTTTTGAAAGTGGAAGCTTTTACTACCTATGTTAACACTTTGGTAAACAATGAACCGGTGCCATATTTTTCTATGAACACCCGGCCGGATTTTGAAAAAAGAAATGCTTCCAGAAATCCCAAAGTGGCGGCCATGATCAAAGAACTTTCCGCTCTGAAATATGGCCGTGACGTTCGCGAAGTAGAGGCGGAAATATCTTCCAGATCACATTTATTCTAGATCTTGATGATTGTATTACAAATCGACCAAAAAATAATTTTAGAAAAGATTGCTAGACAAAAAGGATTAACCGTTTCGGCATTAACCCGCATGTGGCTTATGGAAAAAGCTAATGAAACACTAAAATTAACGGCTAGTTGATTATCTATATTGACAAATAAATAAGACTATGGGACAATCTTCTTCATGAGCGAACAAATTAAGTGGCACAACGTTCCAAATCTTCCGGGGATTAAAGAAGGAAGTGTTTATATCTTTCCGGCGGAGACATGGAACAATATGAGATTTTGTGGCTGTGTAGCGATTCCATTATTTCTTTTATTAATTGGATCTGGAGCACTAGGATTGTATCTAGTTAACCAAGTTGACAGAGAAGCCGTTGACAAAGGTTGTGAACTATTTTCATATGTAACTCGTGTTTGTGGATGGAAATGATTTAGGTGGTATACTTCAATAATATATGTCAACAAATTCACCTGAAATGGATTGTTATGTACGGGTCGGGGAGTTTGATGAGGTAGCGAGACCAACAAAGGGCGCGATTTGTTTACCGGAAGGGAAATGCGGAAATATCATCAAGAAGCCATTTGTTTTAAATATTTACTAGTGTCATCCTGACGAATGTCAGGATCTCCCAGCTTGTCTGGGCACACGCTCGCATTCGCGAGAGATGCTGAAACAAGTTCAGCATGACACACGGCAAGTTCGGGATGACAATAAAATGAAAAAGAAATCAAAAAATATTAAAGACATAAATGATCCAATAAGGATGAGTTTTGGAATGTTTGCAAAAGAAAAGTCTCTTTTGAAAACTCTTTTTAAAGTCAAAAAAGAGGAAATTGAGAGTTCTTTCAAAAAGAAAATTATGTGGTTGGGTGAATAGTTAGTCTTGGAGGTTTCCAGACAGTTAAAAATTTAACTACTTCAATATTTATTCTTTTTCCATTTTTCCAAATTATTTCTCCAACTATTTTTTTACCTTGACGGACTGTGGATATTTGGATAGTTTCAATTTCTTGTTTTTGTTTCATTTGTGGGGCCGGAAGGAGTCGGACCTTCGTCAGGACTTTATAAGAGTCCGGTCACTACCGTTGAACGACGGCCCCAATGTTCCAGGTGCTCAAATTATACTATTTTTGCGTAATGATTGCTTATGGCGTTTATTGATTGAATAACTTTATCTTTTATTTTTTTGTTAGATGTGTAAATATTACAAGTTCCATGACCAAAACCTTTGTAGGTAAGTCCACTTAATTTACTGGTTTTTATATACGGTCGACGGAAATTTTCTAACGAAAGACCAAGAATTTTCAGCCAGTAATTTGTCTCTTTATTTATATCCATATCACTATAAAGATGAAGCAATATGTGAATATCCTTAATTTGGATACCTAACGAATGTATCATCCAATCAAGGGAAAATTTAATAACTCTTGGATCGCAATTGCTAATACAAAGATAACTTGAAGATACTTTTGTTCCCTCACCCCAATAGAGGAACACTCCTGCAAGGAGTTTCTCCCTTTTTGTTAATGGTAACCAAATCTTTCTAGCTTCATTATAGGCAACTTGCTCCCGTGCTAAACGGCGTTTTGCCATTGTATTTCTAAATCGTTCTATCCTTTTAGGAATTTTATCCATCACCCTTTCAAGTTGGTTCTCTGTAAGAGGCAGATTGTGCAACCAACCACTTAATGTACTTTTACTAATACCTAAATCGTTTTTTATTTCCGAATAGGTTTTGCCTTGCAGTCTTAGTTCTATCGCCTTTTGTCTGTCTTCTTTTCTGGCCATTCGTACACAAGAATAATATTACTTAACAATTTAGTTTAGTTCGGTTTTTAATATTTGTAAAGTGGCAATTGAAGTGATAAAGTCAACGTAGGAACGGGGTGAGTAAGATGAAAAAGATTGGAAAAGTTATTCACTATTTTGACAAAATTGGGGTAGCGGTGGTGTCCTTGACCCAAAGTTTGGCTGTGGGCGACACGGTAACAATTGGAGAATTAACCCAAGTTGTTTCTTCCATGCAATTGGATCACGAGCCTTTGGAAAAAGCAAAAAAGGGTGACGAAGTGGCTATAAAAGTTGACCAAATAGTTAAAGAGGGGATGGAAGTGACCAAATGATTCTTTCTCCTCAAGAAAGTAATTTGGTGGGTCTTTGTGTTCCGGACAATCGGGGTATGCGGTTGATGCCGCTGTATGATTACTATCAAAAAATGGCCAAAACGCGCCATTGGCTTGAAGTACAGACTTTTGATATGGGTTATCCCCGGACCAGTTATCAACGGATGGAAATATCCTCCAGAAATTTAGAAACTTTCCCGTCTGTTTTAGATGCCAGAGTTGGTCCTCACGGAGAAGAAAGATATGCGGTTATGGCTTTTGCTCTATCGGCTCCGGAAGTTATTGATTATGCCCACGAGAATGGGGTGGGGGTCAGACTGTCTGTAGCGGATAATCCGTATGGATTGGAGGTGTGTAACCGGTACAGCCCGGATTATTACCGGCGTAACAGCCACCGCAAAAAGAAGTTTTGTGGGACCAATGACGCCGTCAGATTTCAACTTTCCGACGGAAAATGGACGGACGTGATAGAGGGGGGAAGGGAAAGTGCCAAAAAAATTAAAAAATGGGTCTTAACAGATGAAATAGAAACCCTGTCTTTAGAGGCCCAATTACCAATAACCCGGTTGCGGGCCTTAATGTTAGACGGAACCCTGGATTTTAAAAGGCAAAGAATTGTTCATTTTGATCCCCACGAAGACCATATTGCTCATGAAGACCACAATGAAAAAGCTGCCGATGGGTTACCGGGGTACGGTTGTTATTTTGGTGGTTTTGGAAGAGTCAAAGATTATGCGCAAATTGTTGAAAAAATAGAAACAGAAGCAGAAGTTCCGGTTCTAAAAAATCGTAAAATTGATACCGGGGATGGAGGTTTCGGATGGTCAAATACTGTGGGGCAGATTTATAAATACGACGGAACTTTGGCCAATGCTTATTTTCTTTTAGGGGCTAAAGACGCCATAACTCTTGATTTTAGAGAAGAAGTAAAGACTCTTCAAATGAAAGTGGCGATGGGAATTTTTATGCGGGGTTTAATAGATATGGTTAAGTAAACAGAATTTTCCTGACGTATCGTTCCAATTTATCTGCAATATCGTGGGACCTTTGGTAATTTCTTTTTGGAGACATTAGGAAATATTCCAAAATTTCATGCATAAAAACCACCGGAATTTCCCGTTTGTCCAAAGCTTTTTCCACTATAAAAAATCCCTTGGGGATATAACTATAAACTTTAGTTTGCCCCCCCTGAATAAAATGTGGATCAAAATATTTGCGTAAATAAGCGCCGTTTACGATTGCCAAAGTAAAAATTTTCAGGGATAGTTTCCAATCAATACTTTTTTCAAAAGTAATTTTGGAAGATCTTAATTTTTTAAGTTTGGCAATTTTAGTCTTGCGAAGCTTCCAGTAAGACCGGGAATCTTTTGCTTTTGAAAATAAAAGGTCATATTTAATTAATTGCTTTGGGGTTTCATCAGCTGTCAGTTTTTTGTCATACAAAAAAGTTTTGCCTTGAAATCCAAACATAAAATCGGGGTTGATATGATTACGATACCAAAAACCATTCTCCGGCATAATGAGGTGTATTATAATAAACCTAGTAAGAAAAATATGATTGAAAAATTTGTTGAGGTTGAAGGGGGAAAAGTTTACTGTCGAATGGAAGGGTCGTCAAGTGAAGAAATCCCCTTGGTGATTCTTCATGGGGGACCGGGGTACCCGTCATATTATTTAGAAAATTTGGAAGTTTTAAAAAAACAGCGCCCGGTTTTGTTTTATGACCAGTTAGGATGTGGCCGTTCCCAAAGACCAAATAATTCCAAATTGTGGGTATTGGAACGTTTTGTTAATGAATTGGAAGCAGTGGTAACAAGTTTTGGATTAGAAAAGTTTTTTCTTCTTGGCCATTCAACCGGAACGATGTTAGCCGTTGATTATTACTTTAAATTTAGGAAAAAAGTAGCGGGAATGGTCTTGGCAAGCCCGGTAATGAATTCAAGAAAGTATATTGAAGATGAGTGGGAATTAGTGAAAAAACTTCCTCAAAAAATTTCTGCAATTCTGAGAAATAATGACAAAAATGATCCGTTTTACGATCAGGCTTACGAAGCTTTTTTGAAAGTTCATATGTTTCAGGGAGAATCAAAGTTAGAAGAAAAGTCTAACGAAGAGTTAGGCGAACAGGTTTATGAAACAATGTGGGGAGATAATGAATTAAATTTGACCGGAAATCTGCGGGAATATGACAGATCTAAAAACCTTTCCGGTATCAGTTGCCCCATTTTATTTACTTGTGGCCGTTTTGACACCGCCACTCCAAAAACCGTTGAGGGATATCATTTATTGACACCGCAATCAAAGATGGTTATTTTCGAAAATAGTGCCCACATGGCGCATTTAGAAGAACCGGAGAAATATATTGCGTCAGTAAAAAATTTTTTACTACTAAGGAGACCCTGAAACAAGTTCAGGGTGACACAAGATAAATTCAGCGTGACACTTTATTTCTGAACAATTTTAAAGCTCTTCCAGTTTAGTTTTTTCCAGAGGCATATCTTTCAGATGTAAAAGATATTTTTCCGTAGTGGTGATTCTTTTGTGTCCTGCCAGTTTGGAAATAATTAAAGGAGAAGTGCCGGCGGCCAATTGATAGGCTATAAATGTGTGACGCAGATCGTTAACTTTGGCGCCTGTTATTCCGGCCTGTTTGAAATAACGGTCTATGGCAGAGCGGATATTCCTGATTAAAAGCGGCCGACCGGTTTTGGTGACAAAAAGGGTTTTGGAAGTGGTTTTTTGACGAATGGCAATATAGGTATCAAGGGCTTCGGTGACGGCATTGTTTATAGGAACGTCTCGTTGGAGATGACCCTCCACGACAGGAATATGTAAAAACCCGTCTTTGATTCCGTCAACATTTAGAGAAGGGATTTCTCCAATTCTCATTCCGGTTTGTAATAAAAGCTCTACGATTGCAGCAATTCGCGCATCAGCCCGGCAAGCGTCACGAAGCGCCCGGTACTCTAAACGGGTCAGGATTCGTGGGGCTTTGGATTCAAATTTGGGGTGGGTGATAGAAGCGGCAACGTTTTGTGTGACGACTTTATGCAAAATCAAAAAGCGGTAAAAAGTTTTAATAGAATTAATTTTTCGTGAGACCGATTTTGTGGTGTAGTTTTGAGATTGAAGCAAGGTCAAGAAACCGGTTAAATCTTCAGCTTTTGCATCCTTGACATTTGTTTTGCCGATTTTATTAAGGTATTCTAAAAGTTGAGATATGTCTTTACGGTATGCAATGATGGTAGCCGAGGCTTTTTTGGCCGACTTTAAATATTCTATAAAATTATCTAGTTGGGGTTTTGATTCCATTACTACCCCATAATAACAGAAAAGAGGTTATTTTACAATGCAGAAAAAATCCTGGTTTCGCGCTTTGACCATAATTATTTGTCTTTATCTGATAGTAACTACGGTCCAGGCCATTTTGGATCTTTGGAAAGTGGGGGATAAAGAACTTGCCCGTCAAAAAAGAATAACTCTTTTATTAAAAGAACAACGGACACTTTTATCTAAAAAAGAATTAACGCAAAGCCAAACATATTGGGAACAAATTGCCAGGAATGATCTGGGGATGTCAAAAAAGAACGAGGAAATAATTGTTATTCCGGATGAATTATTGAAAGATAACACTCCAATTTTTATTCCCGACTCCCGACCAAACTGGAAGAAATGGGTGGACCTAATTTTATAGTGCCAGCGAAAAGAGTTGAACTTTTGTTGACCGCTTATGAAACGGCCGTTCTGCCGTTGAACTACGCTGGCGTGAATAACGCGTCGATTAACCCCATTATTCTATGGTGAATCGCCGTAGAACGCAAAACCCTAACATCTAATGTTCCAAAATGGTTTTCATGGTTTTTGTAAATCTTTTTAGAAGTTACTTTTTTAAAACTGGTCATTCTAAAAGACGATAGAGGGATTTTTGTAATCTTAGACCAATAAAGTTTAACCTCGTTTTCCCGATTTTTATGAGACTCATTAATCCCAACTGCGCAATGCAATCGATTTATGTCCAATTGAAAGCATTTTTTAAGCCATACGATCATGAAATTGATCAGCATAGGATCTGAGTTACAAAAACGCACCTCACTTTTCTTTTTGAGACCTTCTCCTGCATAAATTGCCACTCCGGCTGCAAGTAATTCCCTTTTAGTTAGGTTGTTCAAAGCTTTTTTTGCCCATTTTTTAGCAATTTCTTGACGCCTCAGTCTATTGTTTCTTCGATTTATTGCACTAATTATTCTTCCTCTTTCACTGCCAATAGCTCCACGTTGTTTTATTTTTTCAAATTGTTCAATCGTTAAAATAACGTCTCTCGTCCATCTCGATGCACTATCTTTTGAGACAGAAAGATTTCTGGCTATTTGACAAACGCTAACACCGTTTTTCCGCATTTCAATAGCCTTCTCTTGTAAAGCAACCTTAGCCATATATCTTTATATATAAAT
>CAYHYP010000037.1:0-6926 GCA_964360925.1 uncultured Gammaproteobacteria bacterium
CAACCTGATGCTAAACTTTCTTAATAAGTTTTTAAACGCAAATGACAGAGAAGTCAAGAAGCTGTTTCCTTTGGTGGAAGAAATCAACAAAGAAGAAGCTAAAATTAAAAAACTAAAAGACAGCGATTTTAAAAAAGCCACGGAAAAATTACGGGGGAAAGACATAAATAAAATTTTACCGGAAGCATTTGCTTTAGTCCGTGAAGCCAGCTTTAGGGTAAACAAAGAACGTCCTTTTGACGTTCAGTTAATGGCCGGAATAGCGCTGCATCAGGGGAAAATTGCCGAGCAAAAAACAGGAGAAGGTAAAACTCTGACGGCTTCTATGCCTCTTTATTTAAATGCTCTTTGTAAAAAAGGAGTTCATTTGGTAACTGTCAATGATTATTTAGCCAGAGTGGGCGTAGGGTGGATGGGGCCTATTTATCATCTTTTAGGCTTAAGTTGTTCGGCAATTATTCATGATACTTCCTTTATTTTTGATCCGGAATTTGTTGATGAAAATGCCGCCGATTGGCGTTTAAAACATCTTCGGCCAATTTCGCGAAAAGAAGCGTACGGTGCAGATATAACTTACGGAATTAACAGTGAATTCGGTTTTGATTATTTGCGGGATAATATGGCCAGAAGCAGTGCCGATTTAGTTCAAAGAAATTTTCACTATGCTATTGTTGACGAGGTAGATTCTGTTTTGATTGATGAAGCCAGAACTCCACATATTATTTCCGCTCCCGATGCCCAACCGACACAAAGATATTATGAATATGCCCAATTGGTAGAAAAATTAACGGCTAAATTGGATTATATTGTTGACGAAAAAATGCACACAGCCCATTTGACCGATCACGGAGTTGGAAAATTGGAAAGTTTGCTGGGAGTAAAAGATATTTTTGAAAAAGATTTTGGAACGGTTCACCATGTAGAGGCTGCCTTAAAGGCAAAAACTCTTTATCATAAGGAAAAAGAATATATAGTTCGCGACGGAGAAGTGGTTATAGTTGACGAATTTACCGGACGATTGATGCCGGGAAGGCGTTGGAGTGAGGGGATTCATCAGGCTGTGGAAGCCAAAGAAAATGTGGCAATTCAGCAGGAATCAAAAACTTTGGCAACGATTTCTCTTCAGAACTACTTTAGAAAATATGAAAAGATTGCCGGAATGACCGGAACGGCAGCGACCGAAGCCGAGGAATTTCATAAAATTTATAAACTGGATGTTTTGACAATTCCCACGAATAAGCCAATGATGCGTAAGGATTATCCGGATCAAGTGTACAAAAATCAAAGGGCGAAATATGCCGCTATTGCCAAAGACGTTGAAGAGATGCATAAAATCGGCAGACCTGTGTTGGTGGGGACGACTTCTATTGAAAAAAATGAAATTATTTCCCAGTTTTTAAAACACAAAGGAGTCCCCTTTCAAATTTTAAATGCTAAACAACATGAAAAAGAAGCGTCTATAATTTCCGGCGCCGGAGCAAAAGGAGCGGTTACCGTGGCTACGAATATGGCCGGCCGGGGTGTAGACATTATTTTGGGTGGAAACAATCCCAAAAAAGAAGATCATGATGAAGTTGTGGCTTTGGGAGGCCTTCATGTTATTGGTACGGAACGGCACGAATCGCGGCGAATTGACAATCAACTCCGTGGGCGTGCCGGACGTCAGGGGGATCCGGGTTCCAGCAGGTTTTTTCTGGGGCTGGATGATGACATTATGAGGCTTTTTGGAGGGAATTCAGTTAGTAAATTAATGACCTTTTTTAACATTCCCGAAGATCAGCCATTGGAACATGGTATGGTTTCCAGGGCAATAGAACAAGCCCAATCCAAAGTAGAACAGTTTAATTTTGATTCCCGGAAACATCTTCTGGATTACGATGACATTATGAATAAACAAAGAGAAATTGTCTACAAAAACCGTCGGGATATTCTTTCCGGTGTTGAACAAAAAGAAATAATCCTTGCAAAAATTGATGAAGAAATCCAAAGAACCGGGTCAATTGCCACAATTATTCCTTTTGACGAAAACTCCCAAAAAGAAATTATCAAAAAGATATCTAGTGACCAGTATCCGGTATCCAGCCTACAGAAGATTGCTCGGGATGTTTATGAACAACGGGAAAAGCAATTTGGCTCGGAAATTTGCCGCTATATTGAACAACAGGAAATGCTGCGGGTTATTGATACTTTATGGATGGAACATTTGGAATCAATTGATGATTTACGTGAGGGAATTGGATTACGAGGTTATGCTCAAAGAGATCCCCTTGTGGAATATAAAACCGAAGCGTACGACATGTTTGAAAAGTTAATGGCTGCCATTGACAGTGAAATTGTTCACAGAATTTATAAGGTCACCTTGCAGCCTTCGGCTACTAAAATTTCCGTGGCATCCCCGGAACAAATTTCCCAAATGCAACAACAAATGGTTACCAACGCGAAACAAATTGAAAATATTGAAAGTGGTGTTGCCCAAGAAAAGAAAGAAATAGTTCAAAAAGACAAACCAGGTCGTAATGATCCGTGTTGGTGTGGTAGTGGAAAAAAGTACAAAAAGTGTCATTATCCAAATTAATAAACACTATTCGTATCATTTGTGATACGATTGAGAAGTATGAATGATACGAATCTTAACGGTCGTCAAAATAAAATTCTAAAAATCTTAAAAGAAAAGGGTGTTTTGTCTCGTCTTTCCTTGTCTAATTTAATTTCGTCCACAGAAAGCATTTCAAAAGTCACATTTATTCGGGACCTCAATCGTCTGATTGATTTAAATTTTATTAAGACGTCCGGAAAAGGGAAAAATACTGTTTATAGCTTGGTTGAAACAAATTCTTTGCTTGCCTATCTTGATATGGATGACTATTTTAAAACTGAAACTAGAATTATTAATAATGAATTTAATAATAGTGTATTTTCTCATTTGAATAATTTATATTTTCCGGAGGAAATTAATTTATGGGAAAGAAGTAAAAAAATATTTAAAGAAGCGAAGGAAAAATTAGATATATCAATTTACAAAAGAGAACTTGAAAGATTTACAATTGAACTTTCGTGGAAATCGTCACAAATTGAAGGAAATGCATATACTTTAATTGAAACGGAAACCTTGATTAAACAAAATATTAAAGCTCGCGGGCGTTCTGATGAAGAAGCGGTGATGATTTTAAATCATAAAAAAGCATTTGAAGTTATTCTGGACAAGAAGGATTCATTTAAAAAATTGGATTTTGCCGATATTATTCAACTACATCAAGTATTGACGAAGGGTTTAATAACTTCCGGTGTTAGATCGCAAAAAGTGAGAATTTCCGGCACAAAATATGAACCGTTGTCTGATAAACGCCAAATTGAAGAGGTGCTTAGACAATTGATTGAATGTGTAAACAAAACAGAATATCCACCGGAAAAGGCATTGATAATAGCAATTATGGTTGCATATATTCAGCCATTTGCTGATGGAAATAAAAGGACTTCACGCATGCTTTCAAACGCAATTTTAATAGCCTACGATTATTTTCCACTATCTTTTCGGAGCATTGATATCAATGAATATCGGAGTGCTATGATTGTTTTTTACGAAACAAATAATTTATATAATTTTAAACGTTTATATTTGAAACAACTTCAATTTGCTATTGATAATTATTTCCAACAATAAGATACAAATCAACACCCACCTGGTGTGTGCATACTTAATGTTATGATTAAATCTCGTTTAAATGAGGTGATTGTTCAGGACACTGAAGAAATTAAAAATGTCCTTGTGCAAATTAATATAAAAACTTCACAGATCGCAGTGATTAGTAATTACAGTGCTTGGGATAATATGGCACATTTATTAGAAGGCGTAAGCGTGACAGTAGAAAAATGTGTAAAGGAAGGAATGGAAAGAAAAGTTGTTTTAAAGGAATTAAGAGAGTATTTAATTAAAGCGCTGGAGGCTGTTAAAATTGAGTAATATGAAAACTTCCAAAATGGGAGATAAAATCGTATATTCCAATAGTGATCAGTTTTATGATGATTGTCCAATTTGAATTAGCAAAGGCTTTTAGTGAGGCTAACAAAATAGGAGCGGTGATCGGAAGTTTGGCAATAAAATGCACAAAAAAATGATATAATGTATCTATGATTAATTGGTCTACAGATGAAAAAAAGTTTAAAAAACTTCATCCGAGGAAGTATAAACTTTGGCGTTTAACTCAACTCATAAATTATGGTCTAGACAGTGAAAAACTTTCGGAAAATGAGGTAAAATTGGCTTGGCCGAAAATTAAAAACAATATTGATCCATATAAAGCTAGATATTTTGAGATGTTACTATGGGGAAAACAATACTCACTCCCAAACAATATAAATTTCTGGAACTGGCCGCAGCCGATCCAAGAATCGTAGCTGATTTTTATTTAACCGGCGGTACGGCTCTTTCTGAATTTTATCTTTTCCATCGTCTTTCTGAAGACATTGATCTTTTTTGTGAAAAAGAAGAGGTCAATCAAAAATTTGTTGAAATATTCCTTAAAAAAATTTCCCCAAAAATGAAAATTAAATATCTTCGTCCAACGGTATTTTTAGGCCTTGTCAGTTATAAATTGGTTTTTTCTGATGGAGAAGAATTAAAAGTTGATTTTAATTACTATCCTTTTCCCTTGATTAGCAAGGGAGCTAGATTTAAAAATCTTCGTGTAGATAGCCTTTATGATATTGCCGCTAACAAATTACACACTATTTTTATGAAACCACGTCCACGTGACTATGTTGATTTATATTTAATACTTAGCCAAGAAAATTATTCTCTTGATAGATTGATTATTGACGCAAAAACAAAATTTGATTGGCATATCGATAACATAACTCTTGCCAGTCAATTCGCTAGAGTTAAGGATTTAGCTTTTGAAGACGTACCAAGAATGTTAGTTCCCTTTGACCAAAAAATCATGGAAAAATTTTTTCTTGATTTGGCAAAATCTTTAAAAACACAAATTTTTATAAAATGATTAAATTTGTTTATTTTGATGTTGGGGGAGTAGTAATTAGAGATTTCAGTGAAACAAATAAATGGGAACAATTTAAAAAAGATTTTAATTTGACAGATGAATATTGGGATGAACATGAACCGGAGTTTGATCGAGGGAAACCACTTCCAAATCCTAATTTAGTAAGTGAATTTGTAAAAAGATTTGAAAAAAATGAAACTATTTGGCCTGTTATTGAAGAATTTAAAAAGCATTTCCGTCTTGGACTTCTGACAAATATGTACCCAAAAATGTTTGAAGAAATAAAACAAAAAAATTTATTACCTGGTTTTGAATGGGAAATAATAATTGATTCCAGTCTTGAAGGAGTTGGAAAACCGGACAAGGGAATTTATGAAATTGCACAAAAGAAAGCCGGGGTTAAAAACGAGGAAATACTATTTATAGATAATACACAAAAAAATTTGGAAACAGCGAAAAGTTTAGGTTGGAGGACGTTTTTGTATGATTCAAAAGACTATAAACTTTCAAGTAAAAATTTGTTAGAATATATTAATCAAATTTTGAGATAAAAAATATGTCATGCTGAATTTATTTCAGCATCTCTCGCGAATGCGAGAATATTCTCAAACAAGTTGAGAGATCCCGAAACAAGTTCGGGATGACAAATAAAGATATGAACCTACAAAATAAAACAATTGTAATTACCGGTGCCAGCGATGGGCTTGGTCGAGAGATTGCTTTAAAACTGGCAAAGGAAAAAACTAATTTAATTTTAATTGCCAGAAATCAGGAAAAATTATCAGAGGTTGAAAAAGAATGTTTAAATCTGGGTGCCGTGTCTGTTAAAAATTTTGCCGTAGATATTAGAAGTACAGCAGAATTGAAAAAAGTTTTGGGTCAACTTTTAAATGTTGATATTTTAATCAATAATGCCGGTATTTGGCAAAAAGTTGGCGCACTTGAAGAAATTGAAGAAAGCGTGATTGATGATGTCATAGCCACAAATCTTACGGCCATGATTCATTGCACCCAGCTTTTATTACCAAATCTTAAAAAACAACCCGAAGCAGCAATAATCAATATTTCCTCAAGATCAGGTCTGATTGCACCGAAAGGACAATCAATTTATGCCGCGAGTAAATGGGGAGTGACCGGTTTTACTGAAGTTTTAAAAGTTGATCTTAAGGATACAGATATAAGAGTGGCAGGAATTTATCAAGGCAAAATGAACACTAAAATATTTGAAAAAACAGGTGATGAAGTTTCAACGGAAAATTACACAAATCCCTCTGATTTAGCTGAAGTAATTGTGTTTATGCTTTCTCGTCCTTCAAAAATTTGGTTACATGATGTGAGAGTTGAGTATTAAAAATCTATTTCTTCCAAGTAGGTCTTTCTTAATTTCCCCGGAAAAGTTTTTTGGTATTTCAAAACTTTTTAAAGTATGAGAGTCATCAATTTCTAAAATTGCAAATCCGGCGGTTTTTAAATGAAAAGGAATTTGAGCAAGAAGTTTGTTAATAATTATTGTGCCGTCAATTCCTCCATCCAGAGCAATGTACGGTTCAAAATTTTTGACAGATGCTTGTAAGTTTTTTATTCTGCCGGTTGGAATATAGGGAAGATTGGAAACTATAATATCAAAAAAAAAATCTTTAGGATAATTTTCTAATAAATCAGATTTTAAAAATTTCACATTTTTAGATTTAGCATTTTTTCTTGATATTTTGAGAGCTTTCTCATCAAGATCGGATAAATAGACGGTAGCTTTGGGAAACTTTTGGGCCAAAGTAATTCCTATACAACCGGAACCGGTGCCAACGTCCGCAATATGAGATCCTGAAACAAGTTCAGGATGACATTTTGCAACTATGTCAATTATTTCCTCTGTTTCTATTCTGGGGATTAAGACATCAGGAGAAACAAAAAATTTTTGCCCGCAGAACA
>CAYHYP010000038.1:0-5145 GCA_964360925.1 uncultured Gammaproteobacteria bacterium
GCGGGTTTTGTAAAAAACGCTGTAGACTTTTTACGGAGAAAAAAGCTAGACGGGGAAGTTTTGGTGGTGGAAAACGGAAGTAAAGATAATACTTTGGCAATTCTAAAAAAACTTAAGTTTAAAGAGTTAAAAGTAATCACTTTGCCTACCGGAAATAAAGGGTTGGCATTAAAAAAGGGATTTGAAGAAGCCAAGGGGGATTATTTAATTCATTTAGACACAGATCTTTGGGATGAAAAATTTGTTGAGGCATCTATTAAAAATTTGAAAAATTATGAAATTGTTATTGGATCAAAAGTGATTGTTGGAGCAAAAGACGAAAGACCCATACCAATGAGATTTATTAATTGGGGATATAACTTTGTCATGAGATTGTTTTTTGATTTTCAAGGAACAGAAACCCATGCAAAACTTTCATTTCAAAGAAAAGCTATTTTGCCTTTGGTAGAAAAATGTAAAACTTCTGAATTAGTTTTTGACACAGAGCTTATATTGCGGGCAGAGCGAGCTGGGCTTTCAAAGCTAGAAATTCCTACACAGGTAAAGGAAATTAGGCCAAGAAGGTTTGGGGGGATTGATCAAATGATTAAGACGATAAAAAATTGTTTTGTTTTACTATTTGCAATTGGCCCGAATCCAAATTGGGCATATCTATTGGTTTTTGGAGCTGTTTTATTGGGGGCGTTTTTGCGTTTTTACCACTTTCATGACTGGTTTTTCTTTTCGGTGGATGAGGAACACTACTCGTTTATGACCAGGATGATTACCACCGATCACAATTTTCCTCTTATAGGCGGTCCAATTAGCGGAACCAAGCTTTATATGGCTCCTTGGTTTTTATATTTTAATGCTATTTTCTTTTTAATTTCCAACAACAACCCTGTTTTTTCAGGGATCGTTTTTGCGCTTATAGAATTAACGGTAGTGGTTTTGGTTTATCTGATAGGAAAAAGAATTTTTAACAGACGGGTGGGAACAATTGCCGCGGTTTTATACGCCGGGTCAATGCTGATGGCCCTTTTTGACAGACATTATTGGAATATAACTTTGACACCGGTTATTTCGGCATTGACCGTTTACGGACTTTTAAACTGGATTAACGGTAACAAAAAGTGGTTGATAATTACAGCGGTTGTGGTCGGATTCGGCTTGAGTGCCACATTTAGCATCTTTGCAATTTTTCTTTTTGCGGCTTTTGTAATTTTCTTTTACGGCAAAAAAGATTTACCTAAATTTTTGGCAATTATTGCCGTAATGCACCTTACTTTGGTATTTTTTGATTTGCGGCACGATTTTTGGTTACTTCGTGGTTTGTGGGAATTTTTTACAAAACACTCATACGATTCCACGCCGTTTATGGAAAGAGTCTTTAATACTTTTAACGTTTTTATTAACACTCTGGCAAAATCTATTGTTATTACCACTCCTTTAAATCTCTCCGACGAAATTTCAATTTGTAAAGAGAATATTGTTCGGTATCAACCACAATTGTGGGCGATAGGCTTGACAGTAATTGGATTATTTGGCAGCTTACATAAAAAAGCCAGATTAATTTTAATTTTGGGTTTAATAAACATTATTTCTCTTTTTATTTTTAGAGCCGATCCGGCCGAAAGACACTGGTTGCCGTTTTTACCATTATTTTTTGTGAGTCTGGGATTTATTCTGAATTGGTTTTGGGAGAAAAATGTTCTTTTAAAAATATTAGTGATAGGATTTATTATGGCGGCGGTTTTAATAAATTTTATGTCTTTAGTAAACTCACGGGCAACATATGGAATTGCGGACAAAGAAAAAACCGTCCGGGCGGTCATTAAAAACACGAAAACGGGGGAATTTTATTTAGATAGTGTGGGGGATTGCCACAAATGGGGATACCGTTACCTGTTTTCACAGTTTAATCATGAACCTGCCGCCAGTTTTATGGATGACAGTTTTTCCTGGATGTACAGTTTCCCTCCTACGCCCCAAAATTCAAAGGAAAAAATTACTATTTATGAAAACAAGTTTTAAACAAAGTTTCGTAATGTCCGCAGGGACAATAATAAATTCTCTTTTGGGCTTGATTTTTTATATTTTTATAGCCCGTCTTTTGGGTCCTTCTGATTTTGGAAATTTTTCTTTATTGTTGGGTTTTGGGCTTTTGGCCGCTGAAGTGGGGGATTTGGGATTAGGGAGTGCCTTGGTAAGGTTTGGCAGTGCCTCGGAACTCCGGGGAGTTTTTACCATAACTTTTATTCAAAGAATTATTTTATTTTTAGTATTTCTTCCGGTGTCGTTTATGTTGGGAAATAATTTTTATCTTTCGGCATTGGTTGCAACATCTCTACAATTATTAAGTCTTATTACCCAAACTTTTCTTGCAAGACAAAAATATGTTTTTTTTGTGATGACAAATATTTTTGGTAATTTATGCAGACTTGGGCTAGTTTTAGCCTTAATGTGGCAATTAAAAATAGAAAATACCTTATTAATTTTTTCCGGAGCAAATTTTCTGGCTTTCTCCCTGGGGTTTATTTTGTTGATGGTTTATTTTAAAAAGAATATGTTTAGTCTTACAGAAGCTAAACAAATGTTTGTTCCCGTATGGAATTTTTCCAGGTGGGTAGCGCTTTCGTTTGGCATTTCGTCTATAGGATCAAAAATTGATATTCCGATAATTTATGCCTTGGCTGGAAGTTCCGCTACCGGAATTTATAGTTCTGCGCAAAAAATGATTTCTATTTTTTCTCAAATAGCCTCTTCAATAGAGGGAGTGTTCGCTCCAAAATTTTCTGCCGACACAAAAAGCACGATCAAAGATTATGTTGTCATTACAATTTTAGTCTCAATTGGTTTATTGATTCTACCGTTATTTTCCGGATTTTTTATCTCCTTAATCTTTGGATCTAAATATTTTTCCGCCATTGGAGTATTTAATTTAATGTCCTTGGCCTTGATACCGTTTTTTCTTACGGGGCCGTTTTCTTCGCTGGTTTTATACCGTTTTGGAAAGTCCGGTTATCATCTGGCAATTTCTGCCGGGCAACTGGTTGTAGGATTAATTGGATATTTCTTATTTATTCCGGTATTGGGTGTTAGCGGTGCGGTAATTACCACTCTTTTAATTAACGTTTTTGGATTTCTGGCTTATATAAAACTGTATCAAAAATTAAAATGAAAAAGGTGACGGTTACGGCTCAAATGATTGTGGCGAATGAAGACCAATTTTTGGGATTTGCCATTAGTTCTGTTTTGCCTTTCGTAGATCAACTTATTATTTTTGACACCGGTTCAACAGATAAAACCGTGGAGATTATTAAATCATTTAGTTCCCCTAAAATTATTTTTGAAGAAAAAGGTCCGGCAAATCCGCAACAACTGGTAACTCTTCGCAACGAACAAATTAAAAGAACTAAAACGGATTTTTTTATGCTGTTGGATGGGGATGAAATTTGGCCGGAAAATAATTTGATGAAATTCCTACAGTCTTTGGATACAATGCCACAGGATAAAATTGCCGTATATTGCCGGAACAGAAACGCGGTCGGGGATATTTACCATTACTTGCCTGAAAATGCCGGTAAATATCAATTTGAAGGTAAGACAGGGCATTTTACAATGAGAGCTTTTAGAAATATTCCCGGGCTTAAAGTGGATGGAACTTATCCGTTGGAAACTTATAAATATAATGGAAATTCACTAAATGATTGGAATGAGAAACTTTTTTTTGTGGACACTTGGTATTTGCATGCTACTCATTTGCAAAGATCATCAAGCAGTAAAAAAATAGCCGGTTTTCGTTCACGGAAAATAGAAAATGGAATCAAATTTAAACAGGAAGAATTACCGGAAGCGTTTTTATTAAATCCCCAACCTAAAAGATCAATATTATTTGAACTTGCGGCGGCAATTATAACTCCCCTGAAAGTTATCAAAAGACTGTATGCGAAAGTTTGATCTTACCGCGGCGATTCTAGCCGTAATTGCTTTTGTAATTCTGTTGTATCAAATAAATAAACCCTTTTGGGGGCAATTTGATTGGACGGGGTCTTGGTTTGGAACAATTGCCGGAAATTATTTGCAAATTGACATCTCAAAAACTCTTCTGGCTCCAATTACTACTGCCGGAACACAGGACAGGACTTTATGGACTTATTACAATCATTATCCCGTTACATACCCGCTTATTGTTGCGGGGAGTATAGGCATTTTCGGAAACACCGAATGGTCTGTAAGGATTGTTTCTGTTGTTTTTACCGTTTTAATGATTATGGCTTTTTATATTTTATGCCGTAAATTTTTCCATCCATTAGTAGGAATTTTCGGAATTATTTGTATTTTGGTTACTCCAATGTTTATTTATTATGGGAAGCTCCCTGTTCACGAACAACCCGTTTTATTTTTATCGTTAATGGCGGTTTCTTTTTACGTTAGTAAAAATTATAAATTAATGACTCTTTTTACGGTGTTGGCCTTTTTGGTCAGTTGGACGGGAGCATATATTTTAATTTTAATTAGTATCCACAAACGACGATTGTTCGTTCCGGCCTGTCTGATTTTAGTTATTATTGCGTTGCTTCATCTTTTACATATCTACATATCATCAGATATTAAAGATTTTTTCGGTGCCTTGACAGAAAGAACAACCAGCGGCGGATCTCCGGTAACCTTTGTAATTAAACAGGTGCAGTGGTTTTTGGCTTTGTATACGAAACCCTTAGCGTTAATATCTCTTTGCGGGTTAATTTTTTGGCGTAGGCCGTTACTTTTGATGTTTTTTGCTTGGGGATTTTTCCAGTGGTTTGTAGTTAACAGAATTATGTGGATTCACGATTATATGTTAATTTACTTTTTGCCATTTGTGGCTTTATCCTGCGGACTTTTCTTTTTCAAGATTTGGGAAAAGAACAAAATTTTTTGTGTTGTTATTTTATTAACAACTTTATGTTTCTCTCTATTTTTATCACTGCCTTTTACCAAAGCTCTACTAAATTCTAAAGACCAAACAGCAAAATTATATTATTTGGCTAAATTTGTAAAAGAACATACTGTTTATGGAGATAAGGTTACGGTTAATTTACCACTAGGATCAGACTTTGAAATTCATTACCCCATTCATTATTTAAGTTATTACTCCAATAGATATTTTAAGTATGAATTTTC
>CAYHYP010000038.1:5245-6896 GCA_964360925.1 uncultured Gammaproteobacteria bacterium
CGTTTTTTTCGTTTGTTTGATTTTCAGTTTTGGTCTGTGGATGAAGAAATTTTTGTGGCGGTTGTCAGACAAGTGGCGGTGAATCACAAACTTATTTTAACCAGCCCCAATGTGGCTATTGGTGTCAGTTTGGGTTCTTTTTTTCATTTATTTTCCGCCCCAATTTTTTTGTTGGCAGGTTTGACGGCCAGTAAAATTTTAATTGCAGGATCTATTCTGGGAGTTATTACCACTTTGGCCGTTTATAAAACAGGGAAAGAATTAGGTGGGATTTTTGTGGGCAGAGTAGCCGCTTTTTTATATGCTTCATCTTTTTTGGTGTCATTTTCAGACAGAAGATGGTGGCCTTTAACTCCGGATCCGCTTTTGGCGACTCTTTCAATCTATGCTGTAGCTAAAATTATTAAGGGAAAATATATTTATGCTTTGCTTTTGGCGATCTGCGCGAGTTTTTCTTGGCACTCGGATCCTTCCCTATCCGTAATAATAGTTTTTGCGGGATTATTTGCGGTTATCTATAAAATACCTCTATTCAAAAAAGAATATCTTCCGACAGTTGGTTATTTGCTTTTATCGGTGGCTCCATTTTTAATTTTTGAACTGCGCCATCCCGGAGCAATTACCCACCCGTTATTTGAATTAATAACAGGATCCCGTGGGGAAGTGACAAGAAGTTTAAACTTATTGGAAATTTTAAGAGGTTTTACCAGAGGGTTATTTTTGACACCGGGGAATGATATTGAAAAATATTTTCTTTATACCAAAACTTATCCGGCGCCATTTTTAAGCCCGTTTTCTGAAATTTTAACCGCCGTTCTTTTAATATTTCCTCTATGGATAAAAAAGTCTAAAGCAAGAATAATTTATCTTTTTATTGCGGCGTTTTTAACGGGAGTGGCTATTTTTAGTTTGGGAATGGGATCGGAGTTTCACCTGTATTACTTTGTGGTTGTTTGGCCGGCATTCTTTTTGTTGATTGCAATGGGGTTGCAAAAAATTAACAAAATTTTCGTTTATATTTTTCTAAGTATATTTTTAGTTGCTAATTTAAGCACTTTGTTATTTTCGTCAATGCGTTATCCGTTAGTGACCAAGGAAAGTGCCGTGGAAAAAGTATTACCTAAAACAAATGAGCCCTTTGCTTTAATTGTTAAAGATGACGGAAGATATTTTGAAGGCATTGGTGGTCTTTTCTTCTTAAAAAACAGGTTTCCCTCAAATTTGGGATATTATTATGCCTGGGATTGGATTTACCGGGCATATAGTCTTTATGAAGTCAATCCTACCAATGAACCTATTAAAAATACTATAATATTGACGCCATAATGAAAATTGCTTTTTTAAATTTATACAGCGGGGTAAACAATAGGGGGGCAGAAAGTTTTGCTCACGAGTTGGCACTTCGTCTTATTCAAAAAGAACATAGAGTAGATTTTTATACCGGTCCCCAGATGGGCGCAAAAATTGTTCAGCCGGAGCATAATTTAAAAAATCCCCTGAAACGCTTTTTTTTGGATGGGGCATCTTTAGCGGTTTTATTTTTTACATTAAAAACTTTCCCAAAATTATGGAAGAAAAAATATGATTGGATAATTCCCATGAACGGTTTTTGGCAGGTTCTCCTTTGCAAATTTATATTTAGAAGTAAAAC
>CAYHYP010000039.1:0-5476 GCA_964360925.1 uncultured Gammaproteobacteria bacterium
CGCAGCGAGGCGGGCCAGAATGACGCTACTTTTTCCACCAATTTTGTACATCGTCGTAAACTGCAATGGCCGAAAAGGGATACCAACCGTTTTTCTTTGTCAATTTATCTTTCCCAACTTTTGTCAAATCCACAACTACAAAATCTTCATTTTGAAAATTCCCTTTGACGATTTGAATTGTTCCGGCAGTATCGCAACTGTACAAACAAACTCCCAATAATTTTCCGTTATTATCCCCCAGATTTTCTTTTTCCAAAATCAAAGACTGGGAAAAAGTTACGTTTGATGCCGGCAAACCTTTGGCATACACGGAAAATTTCTGCCCTGGATATTTTGATTTTAAAATTGAAGTAATTATTACCAAATTACCGGCATTGTTGTTCCAATCCAATGTGGGCATCAATGTAAAAACCGAAAATGATATTAGTACTATCACCAAAACGAAACCAAGCCATTTGTTAAATTTTACAAACATATTTATGGCATAGGCTGCTAAAAGTAAAACCAACGGATGAAAATAAACCATATAGCCATCGTATCTTTCCCCTCTGAAATATCTCATCATTAAAAATAGTCCTCCAAATACCGTTAATAATCCTAAGAATGCCGGGGTAGCTTTTTTTCTAAAAAACGCAGTAGCAAGTATTATGCCGGTAAAAATTCCAAAGAAAATTCCTATATTAAAATTTCCTCCCACCAATTTCCCCAAAAATCTGGGCCAAAAAGAAAACAGATAAATCCGCCAGCTGTTGGGAACATAAATTTGATATTGCCCTACTTTAAAATAACCGATTAGATGCAATGTATTGGCAAAACCACGGGAAGCATCCCACAACAGTAATGGCAGCAGAAAAATAAACGATCCCAAAACCAAAACTAAAATTAATTTAAGGTTATCTTTAATTTTTCTATTTTTCCAAAAATTTAACCCTAAAAGTACGGGATAAAAAAGCATTAAATTAATCGCCTGATAGTGATAAGAAATTGCTGCGCCGATAGAAACTGCCATCAAAAAGGCAAAGACTAATTTCCGGGTTTTAAGAAAAGCCAGAAATCCCAAAAGTGTCAGACCGGAAAAAATTTCTACCATAGCGTGTTGGGTAGCATAAGTAGAAAGACCGACGGCCGCCGGAGAAATTGCGGTAAGTAAAGCCGTGACAAGACCAAGCCTATTTCCACCAAGAAGTTTTCCGCAAAGTCCCATTACGATTACAAACAAAATTGAAAACATAAGCATAACTATCCAAGGACCCATAAAAAAATTGGGGAACAAAATTTGAGGGAGCATCAATTGCCAATACCAATTGGGGCCAAAAACAAACGGTCCGGCAGAGCTGAAAGACCCAACCCAGGGAAGTTGGTGTAATAAAATTGCCCCCTTGGCCGTAAGAATATCCCGGGCAGTATCGGAGGAAAGCAAAAAATGAGTGCTAAACCCACGCAAACGGATAAGTAAGGCAAGAACCGAAATCAAAAATAAATGAAAACTAAACTTCTTTAAAAACATACGAGTTTCATGTTATTGTCATCCCGAACTTGTTTCGGGATCTCTCAACTTGTTTGAGTTTCTTTTCCGGCATTCGCCGGAGATGCTGAAACAAGTTCAGCATGACACTAGTGATTTTTAACGCGACCTTTGTGTAACATAAAAAATCCCGGCAATTAATATTAAACCAAATAACGACAAATAATTAGCCCCTTTTCTTAAATCCGTCTCGCTTTGACGCAAAACAAAATTCCCCCCCGGCGAAGCAACTTTTAATTTAATAGTTCCAAAATCGTCTATTTGCCAATCGGAATTCATATCTAATTTCTGACCATCTTTATAAATAGTAGTTTGGGGAAAATAAAAACGCTTAATTGCGGCAATTCCGTCTGTTTTAGTCTCTACTTTAAACTCATACGTATCGGCTGTAAATTTTCCGGGAATAACAGTTAAATCCCCCGGTATAAAAGAGGGGCTTTTGTGCCACACGGGTGTATATTCGTTACTGGTGGCCGTAGCCGTGCCGGAATAATTATCATAAACTTCATCACCAAAAGTTACCGCTTCATTTACCCGCAAATGATTACGGTTGGCAATTAAAATTGCTATTAAGAGAAAGACAACTAAAATTTTGGGGGTATTTTTTACCAAATAGGCTCCAAGATAGGCCATAATTAAAGCCAAAAAACCAAACCAACGCCAGGGAAAATCTATAATAGTCTTCATAGCAGGGGTGTTTTGCCAAATAAAAGTGCTAAACGGGTTATAAATTGCTACCGCCATCACAAAAACAAATAATAAAATAAAAAATACCACAAACTTATCCGCTTTTCTTTTTATCAAAAGAAAAAGTGCAAGAAGACTAAGGGTTAACCAATTGGCCAATCCCAGTTCAAAAGACATAGCGTCGTTAACCATTCCCGGCATATCAAAGCCATAATCCCAACGGCTTCTGATAAATTGCTGCAGGAAAATAAAATGGTCGGGCCAATAGGAAATTCCCTGATCAAAACGGATAAATCCCCTTTCCAATAAATCCGGAAAATAAATAAAACTTGAGGATAGAAAAGCTAAAATTAAGCCAATAACGACCAGAAAAAAACTTTTTGTATTTTTGGTGCTAATAAAGAGAAGAAGCGTCCACAAAAAAGCTACCGGTAAAAACATCGCCGAAACCACGTTGTGACTAAGTAACATCCCTATTGTAGACATCGTCAAAAGTAACCACCACCAATTAATTTTTGATTTTGCCAGAAAAACCATGTCTATTCCCAAAAGAATTAGGGGTAAAAAAAGTAAGGCCGTATTTTCCGCGAAGGCTCCCCGTACATAAATATCCAAAAAACGGTAAGGTGTCCAAAGATAAAATACCGCTCCTATGAAAGCCGGCGTTTTACCAAAACGGTTCTTTAACCACCAATACATTGCCAGTCCCGAAAGAACATATCCTCCACCCAAAATTAATTTAAAAGCGTCCTGATAATTAATCCCAAAAAAGTGTAATCCCGACCCGATCATATAAACCAGAGGGTAACTGTAAATAAAAATCGGAGAGCCCAAATTTCCATTAAGATTTTTTGCCCATTTGGCAGGAAATTGCCCGTCTTTTACCGCATTATAATAAGCTGCAATCCGCGCCGTATGAGTAAAACCGTCGTGAGAAGTGTAAAAAGGAACGGAAAATAAAGATTTTAAAGCAAAAAAACATAAAATTAATATTAAGGCGGGCCAGAAAAATCTTTGAATAATATCTCTCACTATTTAATTATACATGTGAAGGAGATGCCGAAACAAGTTCGGCATGACACAGAAACTAGAACGATTGTATATCCGTAAAAATGGGGGCGTGATAAATATTTGATTTGTGAAGCAGATACAGAAAAACTTCCCACATGCTTTCAATTCCGAATTTAAGTCCTTTTATCCATTTTATGGTGTGCTGTTGATCGTGATAACGGGTAGGAATGGGAATTTCTCCAATTTTAAGCCCTGCGGCGATAGCCGAAACCGTGAATTGCTGATCAAAAGCATAATCGTTTGAAAACCGTTGAAACGGAACCGATTCCAAACATTTCCGGCTGTAGGCACGCAAACCACTCATATATTCTGAAAGATTTTCTCCCAAAAAAATGTTGGCAAAAAGAGTGAAAAGACGGTTAAAAAAATATTTATTTTTAGGCATTCCGCCTTGTAACGCAGACCCGCGGCTTTTAATCCGGCTGCCAAACATCATATCGTAATCCCCGTTAAGAATAGGGGCAACAAGGCCGGGTATTTTAGAACCGTCGTATTGATAGTCCGGATGAAGCATTACCACCACATCCGGTTTTCGCTGTAGCGCCTCCCAATAACAGGTTTTTTGATTTCCGCCGTATCCAAGATTGTGCGGATGACGGTAAACCGTAACTCCCAACTTTTTGGCAATGTCTGAAGTTTTGTCCGCACTGGCATCGTCTACCAAAATAACTTCGTCAACATAACCCTTGGGAATTTCATTTAATGTTTTTTCCACTGTCTTCTCCGCAAAAAACGCCGGCATAACCACAATAATTTTTGGTTTTGTCATATTTTGATTTTATATAATTTCATATAGTCATTACCAGTACCCTGTTTAAACTTCATTATTAATTCTACGGGCCAGTTTTGAGGAACTTTATCGTGCTGATAAACAATTAAATAGTCAATATTTGACGGAAGTTTTTCAGGTAAGGGCCAAAAGGGTTTAATTGTTAAATCCATATGATCTTTTTGATACAATTCCAAAGCGTAAGGCATAAGTCCAAACGTCCCCTCTACTCCCACAACGGCTTTTTTATTTGTAAAAAAAGTATTAATTTCTTTTATTCCGTAACCGGCAGACCAACTGTTTAAATATTGCTGACTGTCAGTATCGGCCAAAGGAGCATTTAGGGTAAAGACCAGGACTATTAAAATTATCAGGGTTTTAAATTTTTTTAAATCTTCTATTCCTTTGGCGGCCAAAATTAATAAAAGCGGGAAAAACATCAAGAGAAACCGCGGATAAATTACTTTGTTAAAAAAGACCATAAAGAAAAAGTGACTGAAAAAATATCCAATTAATATTAATTTTGGGATTGATTTTTGTTTAAGACCGTAAATCACCGAAACTAATATTAAAATCAGCATCGGCCAAGTTAAATAGGCATATGTCCATATGGATAAAGCTCTTAAATTTCCCCAGAAATTAATAAATGGATTTTGAATAAATTGGGAAAAGGGAATAACGAACTCGAGATTTTTGAGATTAATAACATAGGCCTGGGGTAACAGAAACAGAACCTCATATATGGCTCTCGAAATTACAAAAACAACAACTAACAAAATTGCATATTTAATTATTTTTTGTTTATTTAATAAAATTAATGCAGGTAAAAGAAGAAAAAATTCTATGGCGGGACTTTTTGTCCAAAGTCCAAGACCAATTACCACCCCTAAAATTACTGCTGTCTTCATTTTTAAATTTTTAACCAAAACTACTCCTAACCCCAAACTCCAAAGCCCTATACCTGCCAACAGGGAATCTGCCAGAGCAAAACGGTCGTAAAAAAATGTGAAGGGAGAGATTAAATAAAAGAGTACGGAGATGCCGGAAACGAATTTACTTTTAAAAAGTTTGTAGGAAGTAAAATATATTCCGGTCAAACCAAGAGTGCCCAACAACACGGCTGTTGCTCTGCCAACAAAAAGAGGATCCCAAACCGGAAATATTTTCATTGCTATGGCCACTAACCACATAAAAAGTGGAGGCTTTCCGTCGGTTAACGGTAAATATAAATAGTGTAAATCTCCGGAAATTATTTGGCTCCAACGCAAATAAATCGCCTCATCCGTAAAAATAGGAATTGAAGTTAAATTAATTAACCTGGTAATAAAATAGACAATAAAAACTATTAACCAAAATTTTTTCATATATTTATTGTCATCCCGAACTAGTTTCGGGATCTCCCAGCTTGTCTGGGTAGAATACTC
>CAYHYP010000039.1:5576-6777 GCA_964360925.1 uncultured Gammaproteobacteria bacterium
TCTGGGTAGAATACTCGCATTCGCGAGAGATGCTGAAACAAGTTCAGCATGACAGGTATTGTCATCCCGAACTAGTTTCGGGATCTCCCAGCTTGTCTGGGTAGAATACTCGCATTCGCGAGAGATGCTGAAACAAGTTCAGCATGACAGACATTATATATTTTATAATTAAATAAATTAAATTTTTGTCCAATTGGATTTATTGGTCAAATTTGATAAATTTATGTATATAGAGATGCTGAAACGAGTTCAGCATGACACGGATTCTGGACGCGGCCAGAATGACACCTTAATTACTCTCTGATATAAGAAACACGGGTTGGGTGTTTAGATCATATATAGTTTTGAGTAATTTTTTACCGGAAAGATTAGTATCCGGTTTATCTACATATAAAGTTTTTCCCATTTTTGCCGGCAAATTATCCGCAAAATTATATTTATCAAAACTGTTAACTACCCAAAAACCAAATTGATCCCGGTATGCAGACCTGTTTGCCCAATATTTTTCCGGTGAATATTTATTATAAAACAGAAAATAAATATAGGGACGGCCATAAAATCCGGTAACGTTTATTTTCTCATAATTATCCTGAATTCCGGAAACATATTCCACTGCCTGTTTATAACCATACTGCCAATCCATATCATATTTTTTGGGGTAATCAACGTAGTAGCTTTTTAAATATAAATAGACAGAGACAGACAAAATTACGGCTAAAATTATTACCAGCTTTTTTTGTTTTTGAACTAAATAATACAGACCCATTGCCGAAATTATTTGCGGCACCGGCAGAATATTTAAAATCCGCAGGGCATGAGGTGTTTCCCTGGCAAAAGCCGCCGGGATAGGAGCAATAAGTAACCAAAAAATCAAAACTGCGGATAATTTGGTTCTTTTTTTAATTAAAAATATCAAACCTAAAATAAGCAGGGGCAAGTCCAGCCAATACATTATCCCGGTTGTCCTCACAGACAACCGTGGATTAACGTCACCGCTTTCAAACAAAAAATCCGGGCGGAGATGATCAAGATAATGTTTGGAGAATTCTCCAACGAAATAGACCCGGCGGTTATAAATAATTTTTGCCCACCAAACATTACCGTTTGCTTCAATTTGTTTATTGGACTTTTGGATAATACTTAAATTATTTACCCAAGAAACTTCGTTAAAACGCAGTTTCCCCTCCGGAGAAAGCAAATG
>CAYHYP010000040.1:0-6622 GCA_964360925.1 uncultured Gammaproteobacteria bacterium
GCGGAGGCGCGGCGGGTGGGGGCGCCGCGCTGGAGCAAGCGAGGCCGAAGGCCGAACTAATCAAATGAAGTTCGACATTTTTCATAAACCGGCAACAACGATTCATATATTTACTTCGCTAATTCAGCATCAATGATTGTCTTAAATTGTGAATATGGCTGGGCACCGATAACCGGTGTTGTGCCTATAGCTGTGCTTGGTGTACTTTGAAAGCCATTTTTATTTGCTTCCGCAGTGTCTGCTTGAACTTGAGAATTATACTTTTGTCCATCGAGACAACTGTTGAATTTATTTGTATCTAGTCTCAAATCGGCAGCAAATTTCTTTAGATTAACAATGGAAAATGTTCCCTGATTTTCACCACTTTGACTGGAATAAATTTTGTCATGATATTCCCAAAATTTGTTTTGTTCTTTAGCACAAAGTGCAGCATTGGCGGCGTCTTTTGACTCTTGACCTAAGAAAGCTAAATTTTTATAGACAAATTTTACTTTGCCGGTATCCACATAGTCCTTAATTATCTGCGGTTCAACATCCTTGAAAAAACGTTCACAAAAAGGGCACTGGTAATCTCCAAATTCCACAATCGTTAATTTGGCTGTGGATTTTCCCTTAACCGGATCATCGGCGGTAACCTGAACGTTAACTTTTGTTGGAGCTTGTGGCGCGCTAGGCTGTGTAGGAGCAGTAGGGGCAGCAGCTACTTTTGCCGAGCCACCATAGCCCGCTTCCAAAAACCTTATTTTTGTATACATGGTACCCATGATGACACCTAGCACAAAAAGAATAATACCGGTAAAGACAGTTGTTTTCATTTCATTATTGAACTAAAACGAGCAAACTGGATAAATAATAAAGTAAACGCAATAATCATTGCGTAGGGTGCCACAATAGAAAGATAATTTTTTCTTCCGGGGACATAATTTCGCAGTAGAAGTGAGTTGCCAACGACAGAAATGGAACTTAAAGCCATGGCCAAGCCAGCCAATTCCGGTTTTAAAACAAGACCGGCAAACATGAAAACACGGGCGGCAACGGGAATACCAATAACATTGTAAAAAAGAGCAAAGAACATATTTTGTTTAATCTTCCCCATCGTTTCTTTTGACAGATCAATGGCATTTACCACATCGCGAAGATCATTTTTAATAATAACTATTCCCCCGGTTTCCATGGCCACATCAGTACCACTGCCCATAGCAATCCCCAAATCCGCCTGTGCCAATGCCGGCGCGTCATTAATTCCATCTCCTACCATAGCTACTTTTTTTCCTAAATCTTGAAGTTTTTTTACCTCGTTGGCTTTATCTTCCGGTAAAACTTCTGCCAGAATGTTACTAATACCAACTTGTGAGGCAATGGCTTGCGCTGTTCTTTTATTATCACCGGTAATCATAAAAGTAATAATCCCCATTTTGTGCAGTTTTTCAATAGCTTCTTTTGAGGTCTCTTTTACAGTATCTGCAACGGCAATTAGTCCTAAAGATTTTTTATCGGTTGTTAGTTCCATGACAGTTTTACCCTGACTTTGAAGTTGTTCTACTTCTATAGTTTGCTCCGGTCTTCCAAAAAAATATTTTGTTTTTCCAATGATACCTTCAACCCCTTTTCCGGGAATCGCTTTAAACCCTTCGACTGCGCTCAGGGCAAGGTTTTCTTCTTTGGCTTTGTTAACAATTGCTTCGGCCAGCGGATGCTCTGATAATTTTTCCAAAGAAGCGGCAATTTGCAAAACGTCACCAACAACATCAGTCACCTCCGGTTTGCCTTTAGTTAGTGTCCCCGTTTTATCAAAAATAATTACGTCTATTTTACAAGCCGCCTCCAAAGGTTCTCCGCCTTTGATCAAAATTCCATTTTCTGCGCCCTTTCCTGTGCCAACCATAATAGCTGTCGGAGTAGCCAAACCTAAAGCACAAGGACAGGCAATGACTATCACTGCGGTAAAGGCCATCAGGGAAAAACCAATAGAAGCTCCAAGAGCAAAATACCAGATACCAAAAGTGAGAACGGCAATTGCAATAACGGCAGGGACAAAAAAAGAAGAAATACGATCGGCAAAAGCCTGAATCGGCGCTTTGGATCCTTGGGCATCTTCAACTAATTTGATGATTTGTGACAAAGTAGTCTCCGATCCAATACGGGTAGCTTCAAACTCAAAACTACCAACCTTATTCATCGTTCCACCAATAACCATATCCTTAATTTGTTTTTCCACAGGCAAACTTTCTCCGGTTATCATTGATTGGTCAATGGCAGAGGAACCTTTGGTGATCACTCCGTCAACCGGAACTTTTTCTCCGGGGCGAACCAAAAGCACATCTCCGACTTTAACCTGATCAATGGGAATGTCTTGACCATTAGCCAACCGGGCAGTTTTTGGTTGCAGACCCATTAATTTTTTAATTGCTTCGGAAGTTCTCCCCTTGGCTTTAGCTTCTAAAAACTTTCCTAAAATTACGAAAGTGATTAAAAAGGAGGCAGTTTCAAAATAAAGATCCGGAATTTTCATTCCCTCTAAACCTATTATAGAATTATTAACTGCGAAATAATTTACAAAATTAATTACGCTATAAAAATAAGCCACTGATGTACCAATGGCAATTAAAGAGTCCATGTTAAAAGTTTTCATTCGTAAGGCAGACAAGGCTCCTTTATAAAATCCGGATCCAATAATAAATTGTACTGGGGTAGAAAGAATAAAAGAAATTATTCCAATGTAAGGTAAAAATAATTTAGCCCCGGGCATAAAGCCAAAGAAATCAAAAAGCATAAAATAAATCATTGGAAAGGAAAGAATAAAACTGATAACAAATTTTTTGAACTGTTCGGAAATTTCGTTTGCCTGCCTGTCTTTATCTTCCGTAGTAGTTGCTTTGTAACCGGCTTTTTCCACGGCTTCTATTAAATCTTCAGGAGTTGCTTGCAGAGGATCAAAATTAATAGATGCTTTTTCCGCAGAAAAATTCACATTGGCGGAAATAACGCCGGGAACTTTTTTAAGAGATGTTTCAATTAATAAAGCACATGATGAGCAAGTCATTCCAATAATTGAAAGATTTATTTTTTCTGTTTTTACGTCATTCTGGAGCGGAGCGATAGAATCTAGTTTTTGTGTTTGCGTTCTAACTATTCCCTTAAAATTAAATCCCCCATTGGCATCTTTTTTTATTTTTCCTTCAATTTCCATATTTTCATCAAATTTATTCATATGCTTTATAATGAGTTTCTTTCAATACAGTATTAATTTCATCTATAGTTATTTTTCTATCGGCAATAATTTCTGCATTTTTTTGTTCCAAATTGACAACCACTTCAGTAACTCCGGAAATTTCCGCAATTTTCATCTCTGTAAGTTTTTTACACGACTGGCAAGTAAGACCTGATAATTTAATTTTAGTTAACATTAAATACTCCTCTATACATTCCCATTGAACAAGTAAACGGAATTGTTCCAGAATCTGTTGGTGTAAATTCAATAATGTTCTCCCCAGCATTTAAACTTCTACGAATTTTGTACCTTTGCATTATTATGCTGGAAGCACATGAATAAGCGTTTGTTGAGTTTATTATCCAACGCACAGGAATTCCCTTTTTAACAGTGAAACTATTTGGATGATAGCCGGAACCATCTTGGGTCATACGGACTATTTGGACACCGTTTTCTATTGCCACATTTGTTTCAGCAGTATTTCCTACAACAAACATTGTAGAAAATATTTCTCCGGGATTGAAACCGGTGAGATTATAGCCATTGGAAATATTAAAAATAGCTAACAGAATTACCACCAATCCGGCTGTCCGGAAAAATAATCTGGCCGCCGTCCCCTTAACAATAGACGTCAGTCCGCCAACACCAAGAAGCCCCGGAGCAGTTCCCAAAGCAAATGTTCCCAAAGCTAAGGCCCCCGTCACCGGATTACCGGATGAAATCGCAAATAATTGAATCGCTTGAGTAAAACCGCAAGGCAAAAAGAAAGTCATGGCGCCCATAATAAACGGACTTTGTTCTTCCTGAATTTTCAATCCTCTACTGATGTTTTTTGGCAAAGTAAGAGTTACCCCACGCAGAATAGGAAAAATTTCAATTAGCTGCGCGCCCAAAAGAAGCATAACTATACCAACGCTGATGGTTAAAATTCCCAAAACGGAAGTAGAAAGTTGAAAAAATGATCCGGCAAAACCAATAATTCCTCCAAAAATAAAAAAGGAAATGATCCGCCCCAAATTAAAAAACAGATGTGGTTTGAATTTTTGGGCCGCTGTGGCGGTTGGGTGTTTTTCCGCAAATCTGGCTGACGCTCCTAAAACTAATCCCCCAACCAACGCCATGCAGGTGGATACTCCGGCAGTAATTCCGATCAGAAAAACTACCGGGAGACTATTGAAATTATTGGAATTGGCAAAATTAAGATTGAATATTCCCAAACCTCTGGCTACTAAAAAAAGACTCATAACCAAAAAAGCGGCAATTCCTAAATCCCGGTAGTCTTTTATATTTTTTGAAAAAAGAGGTTTGTCCTCCCGACCCAGACAATATCCGGCACAGGAAATAGCTTTTTCAATCTCCCGATCGTTTAATGTTCCCTCGTATTGAATTTCTGCAGTCCCCTTATTATTGTTTACGCTGACACTTTTTATATTGTAAATTTTTTTTAGTTCCCCTTCCACCAAAAATTCACAACTTTTACAATGCATGCCCTTAATGTCCACCACTATTTTATTCATTGATCAATGATAACATGGCAAATATTAAGAAGTTATGAAGATGAGGGCATCAAAAAATGCCATCGTCATTCTGGAGGCCGCCCGCGGGCGAGCCGATAGAATCTAACTTTGTGTCATTGCGAGCGTAGCGAAGCAATCTTCTTTGGTAACATGTCACCATGCTAACACGCTAAAGTGTCACATCACAACGGAATGCTCGAGCATGTTACTGTGATGTAATTTAATTGAGCATAAAATACCTTTATGGAACATTAACTGAAAAATCTTTATTTTCAATACTTCCATCAGGCAAAATGACTTTCATTCCCATTAGCCACTGTCCTCTCATCGACATTCTTCCAACCGCTAGATACCTCCCATTTCCTTGAAATGTGGCATCTCCCTTTTGGGCTCCCATGTCCATGGTAACCATATTTAAATCAAAGGAAACCTTAGCATTATCAACTGGCTGGCCACTTTTGTCTTTTACAACGATAATAAATGACGCCGGTCCAGGCTGAAGTGGACTTGGGTTGGTAGAAAGACTAATTTGTGATCCGTTACCAGCCGGTCCACTAAAAATAAATTTAAAACTCAAAAAGCCAATAATCAGAACTACGGCAATTAATACTATTGGCAGGTAATTTTTGTTAGACATGTGTTTTAATTTTACAATTTTTTGATGGTTTTGTTTTGATCAACATCACAAGTGAAATAATCAATAGAATTACAGAAAGGCCAAACTTCCGGAAACACCCAAAAGGGAGAGGATGGGTAATCCACAGGCGGCACAGCCACTGGTTGCTAGGCCAAGAATAGAACTGCCACCCGCAACTAAATGAACATTCCCAAGTTTGGACATGGTCGTCAGCCTTTGGACTAAAAGCGTCAGATTAGCCCCAGTAAGAAGAGACGTTGCTAAAAGAATGGTTAAACCAAATATCCCCATCGCCGACCACATTCCCAAAATTAAAGCCGTCAGTAAGTTAAATTTATATGTTACGGGATAATTTCCCATCAGGGTGTCAACTGCCAAGCGGGAATTCATTAAATAGGTCGTTACAAGAAAATACAAAACACTAATTACCAAGGTCGGGATAAGAATTTTCACAGTTTTTGATCAATGATGGTCTTAAAGGCGCTGTATGGCTGGGCACCTATCACTGGAACATCGCCAACTGCCGTGCTTGGAGTGCTGTTGAACCCAAGCCTGCCGGCTTCGGCAATATCCGCCTGAACGCGAGCATTATATTTTTGGCTGTCGAGGCAGGCGTTAAACTTGGCGGTATTTAAACCCAAATCAACGGCAAATTTCTTGAGATTATCGGTTGAAAAAGTCCCTCTATTCTCACCGTCTTGACTGTTGAAAAGCGTGTCGTGATATTGCCAAATTTATTTTGCTCTTTAGCGCATTCAGAGGCGTTTGCAGCATCAGTTGATTCTTTTCCAAGAAAGGCAAGATGCTTATAAACAAACTTCACTTTTCCTGTGTCGATGTAGTCTTTTTTGAGTTGTGGCCCCACATCTTTAAAGAAACGGCCACAGAAAGGACACTGAAAATCAGAAAATTCTACCACGGTGAGTTTGGCGTTGGGATCGCCGAGAAATGGATCTTGGTCAGTTACTTTTACATCAACTTTGGTGGGAGCTGGCGGTGCTTGGGGGGCGGCGGCCGTCGGGACGGTCGGAGCTGCGGTTCCGGCAACACCACCTTTCTCTAAATACTGAATCTTAATGTACATTCCTCCAATTGCACCACCAACAAGAAAAACAGCTATCGCTGTGAGAACCAAAATTATTGGTTGATTGAATTTCATCTACTACGAAGTGTAGTAGAAGAATTAAATATTTGTCAATGGGCAATTTGTGAAGTCGGTAGAGAAAAGTTTTTGGAATTAGAGTTTACACATACAAC
>CAYHYP010000041.1:0-6574 GCA_964360925.1 uncultured Gammaproteobacteria bacterium
GTTTAAAAATTGCATTAAATTTATCAAAAAATGATTGATCCAAATTATTATTTTTTAGGAATCATACTTACGGGGTTGGCTTGTATATTTGTTTACTATCGTTATTTAAATATACCCATAAAAAGCAAGCATGGTTGAAGCCAATCCTTACATAATAATTATTTCTTTTCTTGTTTTGGCATATACCGGTTATTTGCTGTTTATCAAAAAATAATGAATGCTTTCGTAAAAATAGAGCTAAATAGAGCAAGCCTTAGTAAAAAGGAAAATATATTTGTCTTGTTACAAGTTGAGGGGGGAGGGCGTGTCCCAACCATGGCTTCTCGAAAAAGTATTACTATTGATGAACAACCTCCGACTGAAAAATTATCTGGTCAATTGAGTGTCTCTGTCAGAAAACAGGTCTCACCTGATGTAGTTCTCATAGATGTGATTAGTTTAGAACATGTACAAAGACCATACAGATTAAATACACAAACACACTTGTTGACATGCAAATTTTAGATGCCATTCCGGTAAATATTTTTATAGTGGGAGTTTCCGTTCTTGCCGGAGTGATCCTCTTTTTAATCTTGACCAAAATTCCAGATTAATAAAATTATCTTGTAATTAAAAACGCTCCCGCTCCGATCAGAAGAGCTCCGAATAATTTTATCAAGGTAAATTTTTCTCCTAAAAAGAAAACGGCCAAAATGACCACAAAAATAATAGAAGTGCGGTCAATGGCAGTAACTTTACTGGCATCCCCCATTTTTAACGCCGCAAAATAAAAAATCCAGGATAACGCCCCGGCAAGACCGGACAATACAATCCAAATCCAATCATTGGTTACTAATTTTGAAAATCCTGTAAATTTTCCCGCAATCAAAGCTAAACCAAACACCGTTACTGCCATTATTATTGCCCGCAGTGATGTTGCTAAGGTAGAATCAACATTTTTCAAACCGATTTTTCCAAAAATAGCTACCAAAGCCGCAGTGATTGAAGATAAAACAGCAAATAAAAACCACATCTTATTTTTGCCCCACTAATGCTACTTCCTCCACCAATCTATTAGCATAACCCCACTCGTTGTCATACCAGGCAAAAATTTTAACCAAATCCCCTCCGACCACTTGAGTCAGAGACAAATCTACAATGGCCGAATGAGAATCACCAATAATATCTGAAGAAACTAACGGGTCGGAGGAAACCGCCAAAATGTTTTTATATTTGTCAGAAGCCGCCGCTTCCGAAAAGATTTTATTGATCTCTTCCACCGTTGTTTCCCGCTTTAAATGAAAAGTAAAATCGGAAAGACTGCCAACAATCACCGGAACACGGACTGCCATTCCCGTAAACAAACCCTTTAATTCCGGCACCGCTTCCGTAGCCGCAACAGCCGCCCCGGTTGAAGTGGGAACAATATTACAAGCCGCCGCGCGTGCACGACGGCAGTCGGCATGTCCTCCATCCTGTAATTCCTGATCTGACGTATAGGCATGCATGGTCGTCAACATAGCTTTGTTGACACCAAAAGTATCCACCATAATTTTTGCTACGGGGGAAATGCAATTGGTAGTGCAGGAAGCATTGGAAATAATATCCTCGTCAGGGGTATTTAATTCGCCGGAAACGGTTTTTTCACCGGGGAAAAGATTAACATTCAAAACATAAGTTTTGACAGTATGGTCTTTAGCGGGGGCAGAAAGAACCACTTTTTTGGCCCCGGCGGTTAAATGCCCTCTTAATTTAATTTCGGTTGTAAAAACGCCCGTACACTCAATAACCACATCCACCCCAATATTTTTCCAAGGCAACATTTCCGGAAGTTTTTCATTTAAAACCGGAATTTTTTTATCATCAACAATTAGATTTTTTTCATCAACGGAAATTGTGTGGTTTTTTAAAACACCATAAGCGGTATCATATTTTAAAAGATAAGACCAACCTAAAAGATCGGTAGAACTACCGGTATTTATGGCTACCACTTCAAGTTGGTCGGAAAATTTTTCCAAAATTACCCTGTGAGCCACCCGCCCAATCCTGCCATAACCATTGATTGCAACTCGTATCATAAATTCTTACTTATTGTCATGCTGAACTTGTTTCAGCATCTCAAATTAAAATTTAATAAATTAGATCCTGAAATAAATTCAGGATGACATTAACGCCTGGATTCCGGGAAGTTTTTCCCCTGATAAAAACTTTAACATACTTCCACCCCCGGTACAAACCCAATTAAATTTATCCGTTATCCCTAATTTATTTATAAACCCAATGGTATCTCCTCCCCCAACGATTTTATATGCTTCTTTTTGAATCAAAATTAACTCAACTAACTTTTGCGTTCCAACAGTATTTCCACTTTCAATCTCTCCCATGGGTCCATTCCAAACAATTGTTTTTGCTTCCGGCAAGGATTCAATGATAAAATCTTTTTCCTGTGTAGCCAGTTTTCCTCCAACAATAACAAAATCTGCGAAAGTTTTCATTTTATCTATCAATGGTTGCTTTGTTTCTATTTTTGCCCCGCCAATGATTACCAAAAGAGGTCTGGTTGGGTTTTCCAAAACTTTTGATAAAACTTCCACCTCTTTTGCCAATCTGAAACCGGCAAAATGGGGCAATAATTTTGGAACTCCCACCATACTGGCATGCGCCCGCTCGCAATTGGCAAACGATTCGTTAACGTAAACATCAGCCATTGCAGCTAGTTCTTTAGCCAAACTTTCATCGTTGGCCTCTTCTCTTGGATCAAATCTTAAATTCTCTAAAACTATTAACTTGTCATTCTGGAGCGAAGCGATAGAATCTTCTTTTTTAAACCAATCAGAAATAATTTTTGTTGATAATCCATCTACAATTTTTCCATTTGGTCTTCCAATATGTCCACATAAAATAACCTGGTTATTATTTTGCAATAAAAAATCTATTGTTGGTTTAATAGCTTCCAGTCTGAAAAAATCCCCTCCGGGAATATCAATATCACCACGAACAAGAACTCTTTTATTTTTTATAGAATCATCAATTACGGGCAAATTCATATTTTAAAATTATATTTTGTGATTTCAATGGTCTCTAGCTTTTCATCAAAAGTCGCTAATTTTAGTTTGAATCACGATCTCGTTCCTCTCTCAGTAGCTTTACCCAATTAGTTTTACCTACCTTTTTACTAAGTGCTGCAAAAAAGTCTAAATCACTCAAAACGGCCCCCTTATTAACGACAGACAAGAGAAGTTGTTTCTGATTCATGAATAAACTTTATCATTTTGATACATCTGTGTTAAGACGCAAAAATGCCTCTTGACTTATAGTGCAGAGAGTGAGAGGACAGGTCATATGCATGAAGGAGTTTGGGCTGGCCAGAAAGCGATTCTGTACTGCGCCCATGATAATCACGAGCAACCACCTCAAAGTCCTGATGGAGTCCATGACTCACAAGGACGGGTGATTGTCACAGAAACTTGCCCAGAGCACATCAAAGTGCATGCCAAAATATTGCACCAAGTCGCTTTGGATATCCTCACCTTGAGAAAATAATTACTTAACCAAATCCCTCGGGTTTGTTTTCCCCTCTTGACATTGTACTCAAAATTGAGTCCAACACTTTTGGGATTGTCTTGCTATAATAAATTATTAAACGGATATGGAAATTAAATTAGTAAAATTTGGAGAAATGCTGGTTTCCCGTCCCTCCGGGCGAGAGGCTTATATGTCAGCCAAGGCCTATTTGCTAAAAGGTGATATTTCTGCTGTGGAAATTGCTTTTGATGGCGTCAAGGTATTAACTCCGTCGTGGTTAAGCGAATTTCTGGATCTTTTCAAAACTGATTTTCCCAAAACGAAAATTAGTTTTTGCAAGAGCAAAAACCCCTCTGTTCAAGCCACTCTCAAAATTCTCAAATTACCTAACTAAATCCTTCGGAGTTCCCCCTGACAAAGCCATGATGATATTTTCCGCCGCGATCTTGGACATTTCACCACGCGCTTCCAGAGTTGCGGAGGCAATGTGAGGAGTTAGAACAACATTGTCCAAGCTATACAAAATCTTTTCTGATTCTGTAACCAATTTTGTTTCATCTTCAAAAACATCCAAACCCGCACCTATTATCCACTTCTCTTGCAAAGCTTTCGCTAAAGCCATTTCGTCTATGACGGCTCCGCGGGCGGTATTTATCAAAATCGCCGTTTTTTTCATCAAAGACAATTCTTTTTGTCCAATTAAATGTTTTGTTTCTGCAGATAAAGGAACATGAAGAGAAACCACATCCGCTTGAGTTAATAATTCATTTAGGCTGTTCTTGTCTTTCGTACACGTTATTATTTTCATTCCCAAACCTTGTTCACAAATTTTGGCCAGAGCTGTTCCGATCCGGCCCATTCCCACAATGCCAATAGTTTTTCCGGAAAATTCCGTCCCCAAAAAAATATTTGGGTCCCATCTTTCGTATTCTCCCTGGCGGACAAATTTGTCAGCAACTATTATTTTTCTCCCCACCGCTATCATCAAACCGACAGCATGTTCCGCCACTGATTTTTCAAACCCTCCGGGGGTATTGGTTACGTAAACATTCCTTGCCTTAGCTGCCTCAACATCAATATTGTCATATCCAACGGCATAATTAGCCACAATTTTTAATTGTGGCCCGACCTTGTCCATAAAATCCCCATCAATTTTATCTGTCAAAAGAGAAAGAATGGCATCCGCCCCAATCGGATCGGAAGTAATTTCATACCCGGCATTTTTTATCATTTCCTCTGCCTGCCCCGGAATCTGATGTAAAAAACAAACTTTCATATTTTGTGGCTACTGCCTAAAACCTCTATTTCATTCTTCACTGTTTCTTCAACCGCTTCCACCACGGGAGAGAGAATTTTATTCATAGCGAATTCCTCCGGATCGCCCTTTAAAACATTTTCCAATGTCTGACGGTAAGCAACCCGCAACTCCGTATTAATATTTACTTTTACAATTCCGTTTTTTATGGCCTCCTGTACATCCAAATGAGACACTCCGCTGCCGCCGTGAAGAGAGAAAAAAGTATTGGGCAAAACTTGTGCAATTTCTTTAAGTTTGTTTACGTCCAGCCTTTCTTCTTCTTTAAAAACTCCGTGAACATTGCCAATAAACACCGCAAAAATATCCGCTCCTGTCTCCTGTATAAATTGCTTGGCCTTTTGCGGATCGGAATAAATCTGTTGTCCCAAACTTTCCAGACTTTCACTTTTACGGAATTCACTACTTCCCGGAAAATGATCAATTTCTCCTTCCACCAAAACTCCTTTTGCATGGGCGCTTGCCACGACTTCTTTACACAAGCGGATGTTCTCATCTAACGGCAATTTGGAACCGTCAAAATGTACAAGGTCAAAACCTAATTCTATGGAATTATTAATAGTATCTATATCATCCGCGTGATCTAAATTGAGGAAAATTGGTATCTGAAATTCTTCTGCCAAGTTGGCACGAACGGCTAATATATTTTGCAATCCCAAGAATTTTTCCTCACCGGGAGAGACTTCAATTAAAACCGGCGATCCCATAACTGCGGCCGCTTTTGCCACCGCTTTCATGGTCTCAAAAGTATCGGCATTAAATGCCCCAATGGCAAATTTTTCTAATTTAGCTTTTTTGAACCAATCAATTAATTTCATAGTGCCGTCATGCTGGAGCGAAGCGATAGCATCTTTTTAAGATTCTATCGGCCTTCGGCCTCCAGAATGACATCTTTTGTTAATAAACCCTCAATTGCTCCGATTTTTTGAATAACTGACGCGGAATTTTTCAGTCCCCAATCCAAAGCATCTTCTGGTTTCATACCATAGTATAACCCAGCTAAGAAACCACTGGAAAAGGCATCCCCTGCTCCGGTCGGTTCATAAGCCTTGTTCCCAAGGGCCGCTTTTTGGAGAACTTTATCTCCTTCGTATAATGTTACACCGTTTTTACCGTCGGTCACAACCGTAATCTTTGGGCCTTTTGCCCCCAAGGCTTCCATTTCTTCTTTATTCACAATCAAAACATCAGTTTTTTGTACAACCGGCAAAACGCTTCCATTTTTAATTTCCTTCATTGAAGGATTAAAAGCAATTTTTTCCGCGGGAATATTTATGGTAACCGCCGAAGTTAAATAAGCCCATTTAGCTTCGGGAATATTTTTAACTTCGTCCAGTTCCCCGCCGTGATAAGAAAATATTGTCCGCTCGCCACCGGAAACAATAACCGCGGAAAGATTAGATTGGTGGTTTTGGATTAAAGAAAAATCCAAATTAACATTATTTTTCAGCAATTCCCTTTTTATCCAAGCTCCCCGATCATCATCTCCAAAAACAGTAACCAGGTTAGTTTTTATTCCTAGCCTGGACAATCCAACTGAAACATTGGCCGCATTGCCCCCAAGCGACCAGGCAATATTGTCTACGGGGATTTTAGAACCATCAAAAACCGGTGTTTCTTTTAAAAACAAAAACAAATCCCTTGTAGCATCACCTATGCAAACAAAATCCGTCATTACTTTTAGAATACCAGGCGGGTCTTGACAAGTAAAGCAGAGAGAGAGAATAGTCCAAATGCTAGATCAAACAGAAATGA
>CAYHYP010000042.1:0-6503 GCA_964360925.1 uncultured Gammaproteobacteria bacterium
CAATTTGTGAAGTCGGTAGAGAAAAGTTTTTGGAATTAGAGTTTACACATACAACAATAGTATCAGTGTGATCGTGATGAATTTCATAAGCAGAAATTGGTATGGCAACGACCCCCAGAATAATTAAAAATGACAAAAGACTTAAAAACACGTTGTTTAAATTTAAGCGTCGGGGACTCTTTTTGTCCGTCAGAGCTAAAATTCTTTCTGTAAGACTATCTGCCGGTACAAAGGCTGGATAAAAGGTGACAACTGGGGTGTCAATAACTAAAAATTTTTGTATAGCATCTGTAATATAACTTTTGTTGCCCATAATTCTGTTTGCTTCATTATCAGCATTAATTTCTCTTTTAACGCGAAAGGTTTTTATTAAATCAGAAACCGTCGGAAAAAACGGGAAGAGGTTTTCTATAACTCTGCCAATGAATAGGGTTAATGTGTCATGATTTCTAAGATGGTATCTTTCATGCAAAAAGATGGCTTTTAGTTCCATAAATGACATGGTTTTTAATAAAGTTGAAGAAATGTAAATTTTTGGGTTCAGTAGTCCAAAACAAAAAGCCAGCGGTTTTTTAGAATTTACCAATTTCACTTTACCAATGAGATTAAGTTCTGATACTAAAATTTCTAACTTATCCGGCAAATTTATTTCAGCCATTAATTCTTTTTTAATGGTTTTAATATGAAGAAAAGTGTTTACTATCCTGACAAGAATTATTCCTAAAAAGGCCAGTCCACTAAGGGCAATAATTAGATTAAGCTCTTTAGGGATATGAGGTGACGCGAACCCGAGCAAAGCTCCGCAGTAGTAGATTGAATGAGACAACAAGTTATTGATCATTTCTTTAAAAGCTTGAGGAGGTGGTCTCGTTTTTCTTTTGAAAGTTGGTCAACGCTTTCAGCAAAAGAAACAATTGCCACGTCTCCAAAAGAACTGAAAAACCTACTGAGAAAATTTTTGGCCAACCTTTTGCTGTATGACTCTTTCGTTAGTTTCGGAGAATAGACATAAGCTCTGCTCTGCTCATTTCTTTCGACCAGCCCCTTAATGTAAAGTCGCTGTAAAATAGTAGCGACGGTCGTATAAGCCAAATTACTGCGTTTTAGCCTTAGGTGCACGTCCCAAACTGTGCAAACTTTTCCTGCCCAAACCAGATTCATTACTTTTTGCTCCAGTGGGCTAATATTTTTTGTCACCATATCTACTACAGATTGTAGAATATGTCCAGTTCTTTCGCAACGATCAAGATACTACTTCTTTTTATTTTATTCCTTCCAAAAAAATCACTTCCGGAAAATATTTTTCCAGAAGTAGGCCTTGTTGTCATGTGATTGGAAGTCTAATTGTTACCGTTGTTCCTTTACCCAATTCGCTATCAATATTAATTGAACCTTGATGAGTAGTGATAATTGAGGACGCGATGGCTAATCCTAGGCCCGAGCCCAAAACTTTAGCTGTTTTTGACCCGCGGTAAAAGCGATCAAAAATATGAGGTATCTCTTTTTTTGAAATGCCAATACCATTATCTTTAATAATAATTAAAGCTTGGTCGTTTCTTTTTTCCAAAGAAATTTCCACTTTTCCTAAGTCTTGTGAATACTTAATGGCATTATCAATAATATTTAAAATCGCCCGCGCCAACTTTTCTCTAAAACCAACTATTAAAATGTCCTGATCAATTTCCGAAGAAATACTAATTTTTTTATTCAGTGACATTTTTGTAGTAATTTCTAAAAGTTCTTCCATCAAAACAGAAAGATTAAATATTTTTGGAGACTGACGAAAGGTGCTTTCGGACCAAGCTAATTCTAAAACATCTTTTAAAGTATTGGAAAGGTGATCAATTTCAGCAATAGGATCATTCACTTTTGCTAGCTCCAAAGAAGTACGGAGAGTAGCTAATGGCGTTTTTAATTCATGAGCCACATCCGCAATAAACCGTTGTTCGCGATTTAACGCTTCCTGTAATTTATTCAACAAATCATAAATTTTAAATACAGCAAAAAAACCTACCCCACCAAGAATTGTTAAAATAACAAATAGATATTCAGTTGAATTGGGAATTGCAAAAATATGTACAACTACATAAAAAAATGCCGTTAAAATTAAAAGGCTGCCAAAATACCCCAAAAATAATTTAGTTCGAAGAAATTTCATATCCTACCCCGTGAATAGTTTTAATTAACTTTTTCTTTTCATTTTTGTCAATTTTTTGTCGTAATGTGGCAATAAAAACATCAACAACATTAGACATTGAATCAAAATTATAATCCCAGGTATGTTCAATTATTTGGGTTCTAGTTACAACTTCATTAACATGTATACCCAAATATTCTAAAATTGCAAATTCTTTTGGGGTTAAAAAAATATCTCTTTCTCCTCTTTGTACCGAGTGTTTTGTGGGATCTATAACTAAATCATTTATTTTAATTACAGTTTCGGGTTGTCTGTTATTTCGCCGCATCAAGGCCTGAATCCTGGCTTTCAATTCCATAAATTCAAAAGGTTTTGTCAAATAATCATCCGCTCCGGATTCTAACCCCAACACTTTGTCAGTTGTTTGAGTTCTAGCGGTTAATATCAAAATTGGAGTCAGGATTTTTTTCTTTCGTAAATATTTACAAATTTCAAGACCATCAATTTTTGGCAACATCAAGTCCAAAATAATGACATCATAATTTTCCGTTTCGGCCAGATACTGGCCTTCTTCGCCGTCAAACGATTGATCAACAACAAAACCATTTTCTAACAGACCCTTTTTTATGATATCCGAGAGCCTCTTTTCGTCTTCAACAAGAAGTATACGCATACGGATATTATGACGGAAAATGTAAGTAAATCAACAATTGGGTTTTGAATTTATCCTGCTTAGCGGGACGCTGTTTTCAGCATCTCTCGCGAATTTGATGGGAAATATCTCCGAGGCTGTGAGATCAGGAATGTGATTTTTGTCCACCCGTCATTACCCAGAAGCGGCAATGTGCCAAACACCAGACAGCCTCTTGGACTTTCTCACAATCGCCCCAGTCTCTTCCGTTCGGAGTACAATGGTCGCACGTTTGACATTGTTGAAGCCTTCCCCCTAATCTTTCGGTATACCCCGCTTCAACTTTAGTTAATTTATCTTGTTCTTCCAAAAAAGTTCTTACCAGTTGATGACCTGAGACATTTTCTTCTGCCACCAAATAATCCCTGATAATATCAATAGAAAAAGTTTTCATGACTTATAACTATCATCAATATCACTTTTCTGATGAGAATTCAACGGCCACTTCCAGCCTTTTCTTTCCGCTTTTTGAGTATTTCTTACCGCAATAGCATGCAAGGCTCTGTCGTGTTCCGTTTTCCAATAGGGGACTTTTTCTATGAGTTTATCATGTCTCTCTGTTCTTAATTTTTCAAATGCTTTCTTATCTCCCTTTCGAAAGTTTTGTTTGGCCTCTGCAGCATCGGGGTGGAGTGTTTTTATATGGGCGTTCTCGCAAATCACAATTCCGTTCATTGCAAAATCTGGGTCAATTTTAAATTGCAGACAATATCCTTGTGGAAGAATGTGATGCCGATGGAGAGCTCCTTTGTGTTCATGTTTAAACGGAGCCTGGCATCTACTGTTGTCTCTTGCGTCCAGAGCCTTTTTTTGGCGTAGAGAAAACGCCATTCCAAAAATATAAAGTGCGGAAATTATTTGATAAGCTGTTGTTACTGATTCAGGATGTAACACTTCAAATGTCATTTTAAGGCATAAAAAAAGGGTGGTTGTCCACCCTAAATAATTAGTTTAAAAAATAGTTTTTGCATCTCGTTAAAAATTTAATTTCATTTTTAAGATATCTTTAAAATAGTTTTCTGTCAAGAGGGAAAAAAAGACCATTAAATTGATGATTGCACTAGCCATACAATAAAGGCAAATAGCATGAAGAACAAATAATTGCAAATATACAAAATAGCCTGAAGCCATTAATGCAAAAAAACTTAAGGCAAATAAAAATTTAAAATGCCCCTTGATTGCTAAAAAAAATATAAACAAATAATATAAAAGTCCAAGATAGGCAACCGGAATTCCAAAGATCCAGGCATATTGGCCGGATAAAACTTTTCCGCAATCAACAAAACTTCCTAAAATTGAATGGATAGGACACGGAGGAATAAAATTAGTAAAATGTTCATAGGACAGGTAAAGCGTATCAAGAATTCCCGCCAGAATTAAAACTAAAATAAATTTAATGTTTTTTAATTGAGTAAACATTGGGATAAAATAAAAATGCCGCCGGGGCATCTTCGGTTATAGCTTTTTGAAAACTGGCGTAAATTTCTTTTCTGGTGGCGATATCAAGAGTAGTTCTGCCTTCTTCCAAAAGTTTGTCTACTTTTGGACTTTTATATTGAGAGATGTTTCCGGTTTGGGTTGAATGCCACAAAAAATATTGATCGGGGTCAGACGGCAGTTCAACATAAGTCAGATAAACATCAAAGTTCACGGGAATAACATCGCTTGTTTGAATAGATGTTTCAATTCCCGCTTTTTGCCAGTTTTGGGAAATTTCTTTAGCCACCGTTTCCAGCTCCCTATTTACCGTAATATTAATTCTTTCCATTTTACCCAAAGTTTTTTGGGCTAAAGTCAGATTTTGAGGATACTTTTTTGCGGCGGAAGATACCGCCCAGTGATTTTTAGGCAAGGGGGTATCCGTCAATTGACCAAAAGAAAATTCATCGGGCAAGGCATAGATTAGGGCTTGCCTTACGCTTTTATCATCAAATGGTTTTTTACCTGTATTAAAAAAGAGGATTGCTTCCAAATTAGGATTTATTTTACTTTCAACGTTATATTGTTGGACAATATCGGTTGGTGGTGGTGTTCTCAAACCATCTGCCTCATCAATTTGCCCCAGTTTTAAAGCGGTAATCAAAATTGCGTCCGAAGGATAAAATTTATAGGATTCAAGTTTTTCCGTTTCCAAATTTTTCAAATCCAATTCCGAAAGAAATCGTCCTGCAAATTTTACCGATGTTACCGAAGTTTTACCCAGTCCCACTAAACCGTTTTTAAAAAGAGGTTGGGAAAAAAGAGAAACTAATGGAGAAAAGGGTTCTTTTAAAGTAAATTTAATTTGTGTTTCACTGTCACGGATAATTTCTACCCCGCGTAAATTGTAGTTCACGTCTGCGGACGTAAATTTCTTACCATCCTGCCAGTATAAATCAGAATTAAGTTCAAAATACACCACTTTTCCGGAATCGGTAGCTTCCCAGGATATTGCAGCACCGGCAGTAGCAAAATTGTCCTCATTTAAACGTGTTAATCCAAAACTTATCTTTTCTTGTAAAAAGCGGGGCAGGGTAGAAAGGGTATAGTTTCCCACCAATCCAATTTTGGTGGGTTTTGCGCGGAAAAGTATTGGGGAAATTTGCGGATAGAAATAAATAAAGGCAAAGCTTGCCAAGACAACGCTTAAAAATAGTTTTTTGTTGGCGGCAATATAAGATGTTGCCAACCTTACAAGTAACCGGATTTGTTTTTTCATGGCAGAACAAGAAGGGCAATTGACAAGACGGCGAATATGACAACCAAGACGATGGTGCCAATAAAAACACCCTTTTCAATTCCTCTTTTACTGGAATAAAACTCCCCCATTCCTCCCACAATAGAGCTGTCAAGTCCTTTACCTTTTGCCTGTAAAGTTATGGCGGCAATCAGGATCACACACACCACTAATTGAATGATAATAATAGTTTGTCTCATTCGGCTAAGAAAGATAATACACCACGCACCAGGTTAATTATAGCAGCAGAAACAAGAGTACTGGCCCAAAAATTCAAATAGGTTACCGGGATAATCAAACCTTGAAAATCAAATCCGGGAAATGTCCATGGAGAAATGGAAATTTGAGGAAAATAAATGGTTAAGAGATACAAAAGTCCGCCGTCTACGATTAAATTAATTATTCCTAAAGTTAAAAAGTTAATTGGGCCAAGAATTGTTTTGACTATTGGACCAACCAGAATATGTAAAAAAGTAAAACCTGCGCCTACCATTAACAATGATTTAACCCCTTCGGCCAAACGGAAGCCTTCAATGTAACTACTCACAACCCAAAGGGAAAAAATATTAATCAAATACAACCGTACAATCTTTTTAATCATATATTAATATTACATCATTTCGTTTTTTACGTCATCCTGGAGCGAAGCGATGAGCAAGCTCGCGGCTTCGCCACTAGGATCTATTTTTGTGTCATCCCGAACTTGTTTCGGGATCTCTCAACTTGTTTGAAAGGGGTGGTACAAATTGTACCCCCCTTTTGTCTATTAAATTACACACACCTTGCACACACCGGGTGTGTGTTGAGTGGACACACAAGGAATATTTCTGACTTTCGCCAGAGATGCTGAAACCCTTCGGCCTCGCTCAGGGCGGGCAAGTTCGGCATGACATTTATTCTAGCATTTTTTGGAACGGAGGAAAAAGTGGTATTCGGAGAAAAAATTTAGCCAGTCACAA
>CAYHYP010000043.1:0-1197 GCA_964360925.1 uncultured Gammaproteobacteria bacterium
GAAGAAATGGGTGGACCTAATTTTATAGTGCCAGCGAAAAGAGTTGAACTTTTGTCGACCGCTTATGAAACGGCTGCTCTACCGTTGAGCTACGTTGGCAATTGTGATATTTTACCATTTTGGTACAATTAAGGCATGTTGTATAATTGTATTTAACATATGTTACCCGTCTTTCAAATACCTTGCTCAATGAAAGAAGATGCTGCGTTTAGATTAGTGAAATTAATTAGACGCGACCACGGTCTTAGAAAAATAAAGGTAAGCATTAGTAGAGATAGAGAGACTCACAACCCACAATTAACCACAAAAATTCCATTGGGTGAAGTTTTAGTAACCTTTAAAATACCCAGAACCACTGATATGCCACATTTTTGGGGAGAATTTAATAAAACTCTTAACCCGGAGTCGACAGTTCCGACAGAACAAAAAGGGTAGGTAAAATAGCCGAAGACATTAAACCTCTAATTATCATTGGGATTTCTGGGAGGAACACTAGAGCGGTAAGAGGCTTTAATTGATGGCTCGAGACTACATAACCGCCACTTTTGTCTCCAACCCAGCAATGAAACTCACGATGTTCGGAGCCACCGTAAATCACGAAGCTGTCTCTGGTATGTTTATGACCTTGACCTCCATATTCCCCGTAATGACCCTCGGCCAAAGCCTGCAACCGGTCTAGACAACTTTTGATTCTAGTTCCTTTTACTTCACCTAAAGCGCTACTTCGCCAACCACAAGAACCACAACTCATCCAGATGGTAACTGGTTCCCGCTCCGGCTGTGGCGGGTTTTGACCCTCAGGACTTCTTCCAAATAATTTTCCAAAAATACTCATAAGTTAATTTTCTAAAACATTAAAACCTCTCAAAATATTGTCCTCATGAAGAAAAAGTCCCGCCAGAGCAACCTCGGCCACAGTGCGTTTTCCGGTACCGCAACAGTGACTTAAGTAATGTTCGCCTCCCAAGGATCCGTATCTCTTTGCTTTAGTTAAGAGTTGGCGATGGGGATTGAATTATGAATCCAATTTAAGGTACAATATCTGTGCAACGCGGGGTAGTGTAAAGTTGCATGGAAGGCTAGTAGAAGTGGGCCCGTTCCGTAGTAATACGGAAATGAAAATTCAGCCAAATCGGTGGACACCCTTTGCATAACTACAAAGGCCAATACCGAGGAAAGATCCACCTCTGGTGGAAA
>CAYHYP010000043.1:1207-6332 GCA_964360925.1 uncultured Gammaproteobacteria bacterium
ACAATTAAATCGGGAAATCCGTAGAGACTAAACGCTGAATCCCGCCTTTTGGCGGGAATGATATAGTCCAACCCCTATCGTAAGATGGGTAGGTGCATAATCTTCCGGTCCCAGTGCGATTCTGGGCCCCGCAACAAAATAAATTGGGAGCACATAAGGTTTTTTTGTTGTCTTAATAATTTAAGGTATAATAATTTCTATGGGTGTAGAGAGTGAATATATTCCTTCAGAAGAACAATCCCGAAGGCTCCAAACTTTGTTGGCAATAACAAATGAATCTGAAAAACGAGGCATTGTTACTTGGGTGTTTGGGGGTTATGGATTAGATGCTTTATTTGGCCAGCTAACCCGTGACCATAGAGATATAGATTTATATATTTCAAAGGAAAATATCGATGAATTGCTGGAGATAATTAGTAGTTTTGGTTACCAACCAACAGGCGCAGTCGTCGGATTATTAGGTAAACGGGTTTATAAAAATCCCAATTTCACACCAGATTTCTCCATAGAACTGGCTACTGTCGAAGAAGGGTTACAACTAGCTCAGATCAAAGATCTCTCCGCATTCATGCCCACGGAACAATTGGGAAGATTAGAAGATCATCGCATCTGGACACCATCATTGGCTGGATTTAAGAAACTTATTGAGCTTAATGATATGTTTGCCCAAAAAGACGGTTCATCAGAGTATATACATCGGACTTGGCAAAAATGGATCCTCAAAGAAATAGATAAAAAGTTCACTAATCAGGCTTAATTAATTTACAAGGTTCTCAACCTTGTAAGGGCTTGTGTACAAAAGGGGGTTAGAGTATTATTAATTTATGACAGGGGTAATTGTTAATATTAAGGACAAAGCGTTGAAGAATGATTATTTCCGTGAGGTTTTGGAAACAGGGGAGCATACACAAGTTGTAGTAATGAGTTTACTTCCCGGCGAAGAAATTGGACCAGAAACGCACACAGACAACGATCAGGTTTTATTTTGCGTTTCCGGAACGGGGAAAGTAGTTTTAAACGGCGAAGAAACTTCATTTCAGGAAGGTGATTTGGTTTTAGTTCATTCCGGCACTTTACATAATTTTATTAATTCCGGTACCACATCCATGAAAATAATCACCACTTATTCTCCTTCTCATCATCCCCAAGGAACAATCCATAAAACAAAAGCCGAAGCGGAAAAGTAAGATAAAATCGTGAAGACGTTTTTGTTTATTGATGGGTCAAATTTGCATCAAATAGTTAAGTGTCATGCTGAATTCATTTCAGCATCTCAGATCCTGAAACAAGTTCAGGATGACATTAAAAATTAGTAGTTTTCGAGGTTGAAAATAAAAAATGGCCCTGGATGCAAGCACCCAGGGCAAGTAGTATGATGTTATCATAAAGTAAAGATATGTCAAGCATAGAAACTAAAAGCAGAGTTTTTTCAGGAGTTAGAGCCAATGCCAGACCCCATGTTGGCAACTACTTGGGAGCCATTAAAGGTATGGTAGAGCTTCAGGATAAATTTGACTGTATTTTTTCTGTAGTTGATTTACACACAGTTTTAGTCCCATACGACCCTAAAACTCTTCAACAATCAATTAGAGATGTGGTATTGGACTACCTTGGGGCAGGTCTAGATCCTAAAAAATGTCATATTACAATTCAATCTCATTTAGCTGCTGAACATTTAGAGTTAGCCTATTATTTAGGTTGTGTTTACCCTGTTAGTAGAATAGAAGATCTTCCTACTTATAAAGAAAAGAAAGCCCAATATCCTGATTACATCAATGTGGGGCTTCTCTACTATCCGATTTTAATGGCTGCAGACATTCTTTTGTACAACGCTGAATTGGTACCAATCGGTATAGATAACGAGCCCCATTTAGAAGTAGCGCGCGAGATGGCAAGAAAATTTAACGGTATGTATGGAACAAAATTGGTTGAACCAAAACGGTATGCAACTACAGGAGGTAGCGTTCCATCTTTGGTTGGAGAAGGAAAAATGAGTAAATCCAAGGGAGGAACAATTATTTTGACAGATTCTTTGGAAGAAATTAAAGCTGTTTTGGCTAAGGCGGTGACGGATAGTGGGCAGGGGGATAAATTTCCCGAAACCGGACCGGCGGCGAATCTTGTGACTTTTGTAGAATTATTTGAAGGGCATGACAAGGCACAACAATATAGAAGTATGTATAAGGAATCAGGAATCAGGTATGGAGATTTAAAAGCAGAACTGGCGGAAGCGATTTATAAAGAGTTACAACCAATTCAGGAAAAAAGAAAATATTTTGAGGAGCACCCCGAAGAAGTGGACAAAATATTGGCTGATGGCAAAGAATATGCGCAAAAAATCGCCCGGGAAACTCTGGAGGAAGTCAGACAGAAGATGGGACTGGTTTGATCTTTAAAAATAATTCTTTGGACAGGTTTAAAAAATATTTTTTCAATTCATCTTTGTTTAGCGGTACGATCATGACGGGATAAGTTTGTACATTTTCAATAAGAGATAGAGCGTTAGCGAAGTAAAAATCAGAGTAACCAAGCTTTTTTTCCTTGGTCAGGGAGATTAGACTTTCAAGATTGAATCCAGATTGATTGATCAAAAAATACAAATCAATAAAATCTTTTGCGTCAGTTCGACCGATTATGGCCATAATTTTATTAACCGCGATATTTTCAAGCGAATCAACACGAGTTCCTCCAAACAATTTTATCTCTCCAAAATGTATTAAATTGTCTCTAAGAAAATCAACTTTTAAATTTATTCCGTCATTATTTTCAAAAATATATTGAAGGTAGGTTTCTCCAAGGACTTGTTCATTTATTTTTAGGTTCAATTTTTGACTAATATCTATAATTTGTGAATTAACCAGAGAGAAATCGGCGTCATGGTTATTGGTAAAAAAATCAAGATCAACGCTTTCACGGTGGTAAAAATAAAAACGGGATAAAGCAGTGCCACCAGTTAAATAAAAATCTTTGCTCTGCGGCAGAGAGAAAAATTTTTCCAAAAACAAATCCTGAAGATGGGTATTAATTGTTCCAGGCATATAAAGCACGTTGCCAAGCGTCACGGATTGGCTTTTTTAATTTTAATTTCGGGAATAAACCTCGTACCTCATCTATAGTTAAATATTTCCAAACATCGTCATAAGTAGCGCTTTCTAAAACTCTTCCCATCATCCAAAGTTTTTCGGTCTCATTTTGTCCGCGTAAAATCCGCCGTACATCAGCCTCGGTTAAATCATAGTCCCAAAGAAAATAAGGTCGTTTGGAATTCATGCGTTGATTATATCAAAAAATCACCAGGGAAACACTAAAAGAGGCCAGAGAAAAAATGGGGTTGGTGTAGTATAATGCATAAATGGGTGTAGAGTGTTCTAAATGTCCATATGGGAGTTTTGGGAATTGTCCTGCAGTGGTTCAGCGGTTATTGCAAGGTGATTTGGAGAAAATTCGTCTTACGATTGTGTGTGCCTCACAGTTTGGTGGGTGGGAAAGGGTGATGACTGGAGGGACTAATACATTTAACTTCAAAAGAGAAGATTTACAAAAAACAAAAGAAATTTTAAGAGAGAAAAAGTTATTATGAAACCGCTAATTACAATTGATGATTTTGAGAAGACGGATTTGAGAGTGGGGGAGGTTGTGGATGCTACAGACGTCACAGAAAGCCAGAAGCTTTTGAAATTAAAAGTGGATTTTGGTCCGGAGTTAGGAATTAAAACAATTTTCTCCGGAATAAAAAAATGGTATACTGCGGCTTCGTTAATAAATAAAAAGTATATTTTCATTGTTAATTTAGAGCCAAAAAAGTTTCCGTTTGGCGAAAGTCAGGGAATGTTAAAAAAAATATTACCAACGGTTCAGCCATCAGCTAAAAAAAAGGTCTTTAAAATGGAATTAAAATTTGATGTTAAAGACCTTTTTCTTTATGTCATTGTTGGTGTTTTGGTTATTTTGACAATCTCCAGTTTTATTGGTTCCCAACCTAAAATTACCGTCATTCCCATTTCTCAAATATTAACAGATGCCAAAAATGACAAAATAGAAAAAATTTCCGTTTCGGAAAATGATTTAACGGTAAAGTACAAAGACGGGCAAACAGTGGAGTCCCGGAAAGATCCGAATCAGGATTTATCCCGGGTACTCTTTTCCAAAACCGACGGTCTGGGTCTTGAGCCTGGTAAAATCGCTTTAGTAAATGAGAATGATATAACAAAGAACTTTTGGGTAAATACTTTCCTCAATTTTGGGCCTATTGCCCTTTTCTTCGTGCTAATATTCACGCTTTACAAGCGGCAAATGCAAGGCACCAACTCTCTTTTTTCTTTTGGCCAATCCACTGCCAAAACCTACATTAAAAATTTGCCAAAAGTGACATTTGCCGCCGTTGCCGGGGTGGACGAAGCCAAAAAAGAACTGGAAGAAATCGTGGATTTTTTAAAGAACCCCAAAAAATATTCCGCTCTTGGAGCCAGGACACCAAAAGGGGTACTTTTGATAGGGCCAAGCGGATGCGGGAAAACTTTGTTGGCACGAGCAGTAGCCGGAGAAGCGGGAGTGGCTTTTTATTCCATGGCCGGTAGTGAATTTATGGAAATGTTGGTGGGAATTGGGGCAAGCAGAGTCCGCGATCTTTTTTCCACCGCCAAGAAAAGTGCCCCGTCTATTATTTTTATAGATGAAATTGATGCCATTGGTAGACAAAGAGGAATGGGTCTGGTTGGCGGGCATGATGAACGGGAACAGACACTAAACCAGATTTTGGTTGAGATGGATGGTTTTGCTCCCAATGAATCGGTTATTGTAATGGCGGCCACCAATCGTCCGGATGTTTTGGACCCGGCGCTGGTTCGCCCGGGAAGATTTGACCGGAGAGTAAGTTTGGATTTGCCGGATAAAGAAGGACGGTTAGCTATTCTTGAAGTTCACCGAAAAAACAAACCGTTTGTTGACGAAGTAGATTGGTCTAAAGTTGCCCAAAGAACGGTCGGCTTTAGTGGCGCCGATTTGGAAAACATGTTGAATGAAGCGGCTATTTTGGCAGCCCGTTTGGAAAAAACAAAAATTGATATGAAAGACCTTGAAGAAGCGGCAACCAAAGTTAAAATGGGTCCGGAAAAAAAGAGGCTGC
>CAYHYP010000044.1:0-6256 GCA_964360925.1 uncultured Gammaproteobacteria bacterium
TAATATTTTTACTATAAGATTATGTATTTCGTTTAGCTTGTAAATACAAGCAAATAATAGGATTTCCCGTCACGGGAAATGTATCTGGAGTCTTTCTTTGAGTATTAGTAGCGGGAATATGACCACTGCTTTTATGATTTTTGGCAACATATACCCGGGACGGGTAAGAAATCTACCCAACCATTTTAGTCCCATACTATTATATATAGTCCCCGGCTCGGGAACCTTGCCGGAAATAAAATCAAAACTCCCTCCCACTCCCATACCGACGCGAAAAAGTATGCCGTCATTCTGGAGGGCGAAGCCCGATAGAATCTTTTTACCAAAATAGATCCTAGCGGCAAAGCCGCGAGCTTGCTCATCACTTCGCTTCGCTCGTTCCAGGATGACGTTGAGATATTTTTCCTGCTTTGGGTGACCGAGGGCTACGAACAAGATATCAACATATCTTAATGCATCGTACCCAGCCACTACTCTATCAGCATCTTCTCCGTCAATCGCAAAAGTAATTTTTATACCGGGAAACATGGTTTCTAATTTATCTTTTGTTTTTTTGGCAACTCCGGAAGTTCCTCCCAACAAACCGACGGTAAATGATTTTTCTGCCGCCAGTTTGCAAAGGGCTAACATAAAATCCACGCCCGGGACTACGTTAGTTATATTTCCAAAAATTTTTAACCCATAGCCGTCGGGGATATTTAAATCCGCGGCGTTTAAAATTTTCATAAATTCCGGATCGCTTTGGGCAGTGACCAGGAACTCGGGACCGGGAGTAAATATTAATTTAGCATGACACTTATTGTCATCCTGACGAAGGTCAGGATCTCTCGCGTATGCGAGCGATTTCCCAGACAAGCTGGGAGATCCCGAAACAAGTTCGGGATGACAGATCCATCCCTCTACAATTTCCATTGCCTCCTCCATTGTCACATCATCAATCCCCACCCCCAAAACTTTTACTCTTTTTTGATTTACCCTTTTAATATTACTATCGGTTTTCATTTTTTTATTGTATAACTAAATTTTCTTCGCAATTTTTATATTTTTTTATATAAAAAAATTTTAACCCTGATATAGTTTGTTCTAGTGTTTGTTCAGCTCCCCTGTCTTCATATTATAAGTCTTAAAAATTTACAATTTACAATTTACAATTTACAATTATTGAGTAATTTTTGTTGTGCGTAATCTCTGAATTTACAATTACAATTTACAATTTACAATTCTTGGACTATAAGATTATAATTTAACGGCGTGATATGCTTCTTTTGTAAAGATCAATGTTCTCCATGGCAATGCCGCAACCTTTGACAACACAGAAAAGCGGGTCATCCGCCACATGAACCGGAACACCAATAGTATGGGTCATCAATTTGTCTAAATTCCTTAACATCCCCGTCCCGCCGCTAAGCACGATTCCTCTATCAATGATATCTGACGCCAATTCCGGTGGTGTTTCCTCTAGCACTCCCTTGACGGCAGTGATAATTTGCGAAAGTGTTGGTGTGATCGCCTCAACGACCTCATCAGTGGTTAATTCCAGAAGCTTTGGAAGTCCCGCGGCGGCATCTCTGCCCCTGATTTCCATCTTTGGTTCCTTGACCCCCATGGGTATTGCCGATCCTATGGTGATTTTTATTTCCTCTGCCATCCGTTCCCCAATCAACAAATTGTATTTTCTTTTGATATAGCTTTGGATTGCTTCATCAATCTTATTCCCCGCAACGCGGGCGCTTTTATGAACCACAACTCCGCCAAGAGAAATTACCGCCGCTTCGGTGGACCCGCCGCCAATATCCACAATCATATTTCCACTGGGATTGGCAATGGGGATTTTGGCGCCAATGGCCGCGGCTAACGGCTCATCTATTAAATAGGCAATTTTGGCACCGGCTGACAATGTGGCATCTAAAACTGCCCTGCGCTCTACCTGGGTTACTCCCGCCGGGACACAAATCATAACTTCGGGTTTGAAAAGACGACTTGATCCGCAAACGCGGTCCAAAAAATAGCGCAACATGGCTTCGGTGACGATGTAATCCGCAATTACCCCGTCGCGCATGGGGCGGGAAGCACGGATATTGCCGGGGGTACGGCCCAACATTTGTTTGGCTTCGTTACCGACGGCTAAAACCTTATTGTCATCAACGGAAACTGCCACCACTGTAGGCTCGTTGACAACCACTCCTTGACCCACTACAAACACCAGCGAATTTGCAGTCCCCAAATCTATGCCGAGACGTTTTCCAAACATACTCGAAAATTTACAATTTACAATTTAAAATTTACAATTTATACTTGTCATCCCGAACTCGTTTCGGGATCTCTCGCGAATGCGAGTTCCCAAACAAGTTGGGAGATGCTGAAACCCCGGCCCGACCGGGGCGGGCAAGTTCAGCATGACACACTTATTGTACCATTTTATGTTAAAATACAATTTGAATGAAACGGACAACGTTGGCTGTAGTTTTTGGCATAACTTTAATTTTGGCAGGGACTGTTGTGGCAATCCTTTTTGCCCGCGGATACAATTTTGACATTTCAAAAAAAGAACTTTCCTCCACAGGCATTTTAGTGGCGACGTCTGATCCTGACGGGGCAGGTGTAAATATTGTGGAGACAAGGCATGCCTTGTCTGTACGTTCCGCCACAAATAGCACACTGAATTTAGCCCCCGGCACCTATAAAGTAAAAATTCAAAAAGACGGCTTCACTCCTTGGGAAAAATCGGTGGAAATCAAAAAGGAAGAAGTTTTCAAAACCAACGTCTTTCTTTTCCCCGCTCTGTCCGATCTACGTCCTTTAACCTTTACCGGCGCCAAAAACCCCATAATTTCCACTGACAATACTAAAATCGTATACGGTGTGGCCTCTGCCTCATCCCAATTAAGCCTGAACCAAAACGGCATTTGGATAATTGATATGGGTAGGGTTTTTGTTTCCTCTCCAATTTTTTCCGCCGCCGATTTCCGCCAAATATATCGCAACCCCGCAGCTGCGGGGACATTATCTCTTTCCGATACAAAATTTACCTGGTCACCGGATAACAAACAGATTTTGGCAGGAAATTATCTTTTGGACGCCGATCGGTTGGACGATACTCCTACATTTATAGCCAGCCCCGGTGGGATAATTGCCGAATGGAAAATTTTACTGGATGCCCGCAAAACAGCGCAAAATTCTAAATTACCTGTAAATATCAAACAAATTTTGGCTTCTAATTCCGGCGAATTATTTTTCTCTCCTGATGAAACTAAGGTTTTATACACCGCGACGGCATCCGCCACTTTGCCCATTGCCATAACCAATGATCTTCCCGGCAAAAACCCCACCCCGGAGAATAGAAAATTATCCACCGGCAATACTTACGTTTACGATCTGAAAGAAGATAAAAATTATGAAATTGTAAATTGTAAATTGTTAATTGTAAATTGCAAATGGTTTCCTAGTTCCAGACACTTAATTTCTACGGCTGATAACCAAATTTCCATTATGGAATTTGACGGAACAAATAAGGCCGTGGTTTTTAACGGAGCGTTCAAGAAAGACGCGGTCTTTGCCTGGCCAAACTGGAGCAAATTGGTGATCCTGACAACCCTGGGGAGCACCACGGGGATGGAGAACCTGTATACTGTAAATTTTAGGTAAATTACAATAATTTATTGTAGAGACAAGGCAATGCCTTGTCTCTACGGTTTTAAATTTTTAAACGGCCAAATACAAGAAGCCGTTTCAGGGTAGTTCCCGGTGGCCAGCAGGTTTGGAGCGTCAAGCGGGGAAAATCAGTGATAGCTTCCAAATAACCCGTTTCGTTTGGCTCCACAATTTTTTTGTCATAAACTACATAAATATACCTTTTATTTTTATAGAAAATGTCCACTTCGTCCCCCGGAACCAATTCACGCAGCAGATAAAAAACCGCATTCCATTGATTGATTTCCCAAAAATTTCCTACGGAGTGGGCAAATAAATAGGTGTTTCCTACCTCTCCGGGAAGTGCCGTTCCCAAAGCGTGAGCCACGCCCGTTTTTAAAGCCGTCAAATAGGCCTTCTTGTCCCCGGCATCAACATTGGAAACCACAACTGTGTTAGCGTTGATTTTGGGGATTACAAGCCCAAAGTCAGTAGAGATGGGTGAAATTTCCAAAGGTTTTTCTATTTTTAATAGATTAACCTGCCTGCCGGCAGGCAGGCTCCCGATTTGGTCTCCGGCCACAATATATTTTTTATTTTGAACCTGATCTTTACGGTAAAAAAATTCCGCTTTGATTACCGGGGCAAAAGTAAAATAAACCCCTGCCAGGGCAAATAGCAATAAAAAATTCCCAATCAATCTTAATATAAATATTTTTAAAATATTTTTCGGCAATTGTAAATTGTAAATTGTAAATTCGTCGTGTCAGGTCGGGGCGGGCAGAATCGGACTGCCTGTCTTGCGGTCCCGAACCGCACATGTTACCGGTACACCACGCCCCGCGACTTTGATTTTAACACAAGTTGCTTAAGATTCTTAAGTAGTTTAAGATACTTATATGAATCAAATCCCTCCCCACAAACGACTTTTATCTTATCGTTATTCTGAAATTATTTTTGACCTGACTGATATTTTTGTCAAAAAATTCTTGCCGGAAATTGACAACCGTCGTACCCGGGAACAAATGGTCCAGGCCGGCAGAAGCGGGAAACAAAATATCATAGAAGGAACCAACCGGTCAAAAACATCGAAAAAAAGTGAAATTACACTGCTTGATGTCGCAAGGGCTTCTTTGGAAGAACTCATTGGCGATTATGAAGATTTTTTGAGGCAAAGAAATTTGGAAATTTGGCCAAAAGATGATTTGCGAACTCAAAAATTGAGACAAACTGGTTTCCGTTTGAGTGACTTAAGAAACTTAAGTAACTTAGGATATTTAATAGAACGACCTGTTTTGCCGGAAAACCCAATTATTGCCGCTAATTTTCTTTTGACGCTTTGTCATCAGGCGACTTTTCTTCTTGTTAGACAAATAGCTTCAGTAGAAAAAGACATTATTGAAAATGGCGGATATTCAGAAGAATTAACAAGAAAACGTTTGGATTATAGAAACAATATAAGGTAAAATAAGCAAAAGCTCCCATAGCTTAAATGGATAGAGCGGCTGCGTCCTAAGCGGCATATCCCCGTTCAATTCGGGGTGGGGGCACAAAAATTTATCCTTCCATTTCCTCACCCGTATAAACGTGGTCGTATTCGCTTTTTTTATAGTCAAAAATTTCGCCGGGTTTGAAAATTAATTGCAATTCTTTTTGGGCAGCTTCGGGGCTATCGGAAGCGTGAATTAAATAAGGATACGGTTGATGATTTGTCCGATCAAACCCCTTTGCACTCCGTCGGGTTTTACTAATACTACTGTTTGTTCCATAAATACTAGTAGATTCTGGACCCGGCCAGAATGACGTCATCCTGGAGCGAACGAAGTGAAGCGATAGGATCTTTTGGAATAGATTCTATCAGTCGCTACGCTCCTTCCAGAATGACGCTATATTTCCAAAAGCTTATCAAATTTATTTTTATCTGTAAATGGCCCGATGATGGCCAAGTTCAATTTTTGATTCACAAAGATATCTTTTGCCACTCTTTGGATATCTTCGGCGGTCACCTTTTCTATCTTTTCCAAAACTTCTTCCGGCGTCTCTATCTTTTTTTTAAGCAGTTCCTGACTGGTGTAATAACTGGCCACGCGGAACGAATCTTCCAACGCCAACGCCATTTTCCCCCTGGCAAAATCCTTCGCCCGCCGTAGCTCTTTTTGCGAAGGCGGGTTGGCTCGCAATTTATCAAACTCCTCTAAAATCACTTTTATAGCTTCAGACGTATTGGACAAATTCACTCCCGCTTGGGTTACAAAATAGCCGGTATCGTAAAACTCGGCATTATCCGCATTGATATAATAGGCTAAACCGCGTTTTTCCCGGACTTCAGAAAAAAGTCTGGAAGACATATTTCCTCCTAAAATAGTTCCCAAAACCGACAGGGAAAAACGGTCGGGGTGATTCATATCATAAGACCTCACACCGATACATAAATGAGCCTGGTCGGTTTTTTTGGGATAAACTACACTTTGGGGTTTGGATTGCTTTTCCAAAACTTTTTCAAATTTATTTTCCTCACCTGTGGGAACAGAACCAAAAAACTTACTTACGTCATGCTGGAGCGAGATTTCGTCGTCATTCTGGAGGGCGGAGCCCGATAGAATCTTTTTACCAGAATAGATCCTAG
>CAYHYP010000045.1:0-6082 GCA_964360925.1 uncultured Gammaproteobacteria bacterium
AAATCATCAGTTATTGTTTTCCATAATATTTCAATATCAACGCCAAAATATTCATGAATAACTTTATTTCTGGTATCAATTATTTTATTCCATGGAATATCCGGATGTGATTTTTTTGTTTCAGCCGAAATATTTTTTACGGCTTCTCCAATTATTTCAATATTTCTAATCACAGCATCTATAACCATTTCATTTTCAAGGAATTTTTTGTATGACATATTTTTAACGAAGCTCTCAATTTTATTAATTGAGTCTAAAATATCGCGAAGATAAAGTTCGGGATCTCTTTTAGACATAAACAGTCTCTTGTAAGATTTGATCCTTAATTATTGGTTTTAAAGCTTTGGTTGTGACCAAGTCCACTTTTCTGCCTAAAATTTGAGAAAGTTTTTCTTCCAAATCCAAAAATCTGAACATTGATATTGGCTTGGAAAGATCAACAAGAACATCAACGTCACTTTTATCAGTTTGGTCGCCATGAATAAAAGAACCAAAAATTCCCATTTTGTTCACAAAGAAATCCCGTCGTAACAATGGTAAATGTTGGCTAAGATTAGTAGTTATGGTTTGCAAACTATTGCTCATGCTTTAATTATAGCAGTTTAAACAAAAGTCAAAGCGGTGCCGAATTTGTTGGCACGGCCGGTGCGGCCGATGCGGTGAATGTAATCTTCTTGCGATTCAGGTAAATCATAATTGATAACGTGAGTGACATCACAAATATCCAGACCCCGGGAGGCAATGTCGGTAGCCAGTAAAACCTGTACCAGGTTTTGTTTAAAATTAGTCAAGGCCTTTTGTCTTTGATTTTGATTTTTATTACCGTGAATGGCAGCTACTTTAAAACCCCGTCTTTCCAAATCATTGGCTAGTTTTTCCATTCCAAACTTTGTTCTGCCAAAAACCAAAACTTTAGAAAAATTTTCCTGATTAAGCATTTCGTGTAGAAGCTCTATTTTTGGTTTGCCGTTAGTTCGTACCACTTCTTGATGAACATTTTTTACGGTATCGGTGGTTTTAACGGAAATGGTGACGGGATTAGTTAAAAAACTTTGCATAATTCCTAAAACGTTTGGGGTTAGAGTAGCGGAAAAGAATAAAGATTGCCGGGGACGGGGTAAATTTTGAACCACGTATTGAATTTCCCGGACAAAACCAATATCCAGCATTCGGTCCACTTCATCCAAAACAATATTGTTGAACCTTGAAAAGTTCAAGGCATGGTGTTCCTCCAGATCACGAATTCGTCCCGGTGTTCCTATCACAAATTGGGGATTACGCCGTAACCTCATTATTTGTGGACCCATACCGACTCCGCCAATAACTAAAACACTTTCAATGTTCATATTTTTGGCAAAATCCGTAAGTTCATCACGGATTTGCACGGCCAATTCCCGGGTAGGAGTAATAATTAATACTCTTTCGTAAGGGTTTCCGGCCACTTTATTGATTAAAGGAATTAAAAAAGCGGCCGTTTTCCCGGTGCCGGTATTGGCCAAGCCAACCACATCACGCCCGGCTAAAATTTGGACAATTGCCTGGTCCTGAATAGGAGTGGGTTGAGTATAGCCTTTTTGTAATACGTTTATTTTTAACTGTTCCTTGATAGGTAAAGTTGAAAATGGGTGAGTGGGCACAAAAACAGCTTCTTCTATTTTTTCCTCCACGGCTACCAATTTATCAATGAAAATTGAAGGATCAAAAAAGTTAAAACGCCTTTGAGGGGCATTTTTGAATCTGACAACACTGTTGTGCCGTCCACTGAATTTATTTGAATAATAATGCATAAATTTACTGCCCAACTTAGAAGATCTGTAATGAACTTGGAGAAAAGATACAAATTTAAAAAAAGAATCTAGAGGTACCTTTATCTTACCAATTTAAAAACAAGCTTTGCATTAAGCAGTAATGGTATTATAACATTGTTGGTGGAAAAGTCAAGGAAATTGGAGTATACTGCGTTACTTGACGAAAAAAAATCAATCTCATGGGTTTCTTTACCATCCTGAATCCCAGAAAATTCTTTTACACCAAGACGCTACGGATCCGGAAACGACTTGGACTTTGTTGGAGAGTTTAAACGGAAAAAATTTTCAGGAAACTATTGTTGAGCTTTTGAAGTTTAAACTGAAAGAAAGCGTCATTTACCCCATTTATGACTATGTTGCCAAAGGAAAAAAGCGTTGTATTTATTATGCCGAAGTAAAAAGTTTAAAAGACTTTTTGGCCACACAAAATTCCCGCTTTTCTTGGTTTACCCAAAAAGAAATACTGAAATTAAAACTCTCTCCCCAAACAAAACAGGATCTTATTGTGGGACAAAGAGTAATTAATTCTCAAGTACGTAAAATCTCCGGCGAACAAACGATAGGTTAAAACACGGTTATCTAAGTATCCCCAGACCCAATAATCCCATCAAAATCAAATAACCGGCAATTAAATAGTTAAGAAATTTTGGGAACATCAGAATTAATATTCCAAAAACTAACGAAGCTAGTGGACTCAAATTTGCGACAGAAAGACTCATATATTATTCACCCCCATCATTATCATTAATAGTATATACTGATATTGAAGTAACATGTTAACCTTAATTCTTGTTCTTATTTTCGGTGCCGGGATAGCTTTTTTAGCTTTTCAGAACAGTGCTCTCGTGACTCTAACGTTTTTAAACTACACGTTCCCTAACGTGTCCCTGTTTTTGGTAATTCTGGGATCAGTCCTGGTTGGTGTCCTTTTGTCGTATATAATGTATTTGGCCAATTCAATTTCCAGCGCCATAACCATTCATGGAAAAGATAATAAAATTAAAGAGTCGGAAAAAGATGTCACGCAACTTACCAAAAAAACTCACGAATTAGAGTTGGAAAACGAATCTCTGAAAAAAGACAACCCTGCAGCAGGGTTTAATGATAAATCTCTGTGAAACAAATTCTTGCCAGATTCTGGCGTTTCTTCCGTCTTCCTAAAAACTTTCAACTGCAAATTATGCGTCTTATCCAAGACCAATTCCTTATTGGGGTAACGGGTATCATTTTTAATGACAAAAACGAGGTCTTGCTGTTTAAGCATTCCTATCGTCAGACGCGTTGGAGTTTGCCCGGGGGATACCTAAAATCCAAAGAACATCCTATGGAAGGTTTGGAAAGAGAAATACAGGAGGAATCAGGACTGGTTGTTAGCGTTGACGAACAACTAAAAACCCGCACCGATAGAGATTCGGCCAGATTAGATTTGTGCTATATAGGTAAATATATTGGAGGTAATTTTTCCCCAAGCGCCGAAGTAACAGAGTATGGTTTTTTCTCTTTTGAGAATTTACCCATAATTGCCACCAGTCAACTTTATCTAATTGAAAAAGCTATTAATGGAAGCTATTAGTTGGTTGGGAGATCAACCCCAAATGTTTCTTTTAATTTCGTTTTTTATTTTTGTTCTTTTGTTTTTAAAACTTCGCAGAGAAGCCTTTATTTTAGCTTTAAATAGCGTAGGAATTTATGTTTTGGGAAATTTAATAAAATTATTTGTTCAAAGACCCCGCCCTCCTTTTAGTTTACTTCACGATTGGAGTTTCCCCAGCGGCCATGTTTTGTCCTTTCGAGGTATTATGGTGTTGGGGAAGATTGGGCTTCGGGACTTGGTTCCGGGTTTGATGGAGGAGGAGATGAGGGTACCGGTGTTGGTGATGGCGTTGGTGCCGGTGTTGGTTCTGGTGCAGGTGATGGTGTTGGTGTTGTGTTTCCACAACGGCAATTACAATTATCTCCATTCCAACTACAAGTGCCTCCACAAGATCGACATCCAGATTCTTGGGATTCCCGGCTCATTCCTGATGGTGCAGAAGTTGAGGAAGGAGTCGGGCTGTTAGCAACACACGTTGAGCCGTTCCAGTATTGGCCTGACGAGCAAGAACCATAACCGGAAGGTGGAACATAATTGCTGGGAGAACGGTAACCTTGACATTGGCAAGTGTCTCCACTCCAGTTACAGGTCCCGCCGCCGGATTGACAGGTGGCTTCTTGGGAACTACGGTTACTATAAGTTGGTGCCGGAGTAGCGGAATTGCTTTGCCTACATGAACAACTGCCAGAATCCCAATAATTACCAGAGCCACAGCCATCTTGAGGATATGTACAGGCCGAAGGATAAGATCCATTTTCTCGGCAAGCACAAGAGTTTTGATCCCACCATTTATTACTGCCACAACCACTACTTGGAGCCTGACAACGGACAGTACCACCCGGACGTTCGCAACCACAAGCTCCATTAACCCAACTGACGCAAGTTCCACCACCGGCTTTACAAGCGGCTTCTTGAGCTTCGCGTGAAGGTGTTCCTGAAGCATTGTTTTCTGAAGGACGAGGTGAATTTTGGTCAAAACCTCCACATTTTCCCGGATTTGCTTTACACCAATCATAACAGGATTGGGGAGTGGTGCAATTTCCCATACTGGGATTTGGTGGGTAAGAATTTGTGATTGTAGGAGGTTGGTAATTATCCGGCGCACAGTATCCACCGCGCGGATTAATTGGTTCCGGCACCCAGTGACTATTTGAGCCACATTGAGTGGTGGGAGGATAGTATGGACTGGGATAATTTCCTGGAGTGGTAGTCAAAGGAGGCAAATAACCACCGCTGTAATTATCCGGCAGACACGGGCCGTCTTGATAGTTACGATGATAGCCTCCCGGGCAATACGCACTTTCTCCTCGGGGAGTATAATTAGGAATACAATATCCATTAGTGTAGTGAGCATTTGTGGGACAGCTAACCTTTTGACCCGATTCGTTCGTTACCGGCGGTTGAGTTGTTTGTACCCCATAAGCCTGGGAAAGATTATACATTCTTTGATATTCCGGCGGGAGTTGATCTGCGGCAGTTTTGTTTTTGTCCATATACTTTTTGACAAAATCCACATCTTCCTGTCGCGGTTTATATCGTTCAACAATTTCCTGAAACTTCTTTGCATCGTCGGGGTTGTTTTTAAATAAGTTTGGATCAATTAAATCCGGGCGGAAAGTGTTTTGCATTTCTTCTAATCTAACCAATGGTGCCCAGTAAGGACGGATATCTGCGGGAACCATCTCCCCGGGTTTATAAGTTTTGGCAAATTCCTGAACTTTTTTTTGAGTATTGGAATCAAGCTTTTGTCCTTCTAATTTTTTCATCTCTTCAAATCTTTCCATTTCATGAATTTTGTAAAAATCCTGCGGGAAAGAAGTTTTCATTTGTTCGTTCATTCGCAGTAAATCAGCCGCCGGAAGAATACCGGAATCCGTATATTTTCGTAATTCCTGACGGGCTTCCACGCGGGTTTTAAAAGAAATTAATTTATTAGCTTCTTCAGCCGTAAGTAATCCTTGAGCTTTTAGAGCGGTAATACGATCAACAACGTCTGGAGGAATTGCCGGCCGGCCGGATAAATCTGCTAGCATATCAGAGCTTTTTTCCGAAGCTTGCATAGCTTTTCTAACGGCATCTTCGGCCGCATTTGGGACTTTGGCGGCTACTTCGCCCAACACCACTTGATGTTTGGCCATTTCTGTTTCTGTTTCTGGGGTAGAATTTTTTAAATTTTGAGTAGCCCCCTCCATAGTTTGCTGATAACTTTTGGCGGCATTTTTAACTGCTCCAGTATTCCCTTTTTCTGCCATAATCTGCATTTCTCCTAATCTTTCGCCAGCTAACTCCAAACGCAATTTTTCTTTAGTTTTAGGATCAAAAGCTAAAGCAAATTGCATTCCTTCCTGGAGTCCTTTTATAAAATAGAATGGATTATCCGGTGTTAAATTTCCTCCAATCAAATAACGGTCAAATTGAATAAAATTTTGAACCGAAGCAGAAGGAGTGGCTTCGCCTAAAACACGGGGGGATGTTTGTGTGGTGACGCTCCAATCGTAGTAACGAACCGGAGCCGAAGCCAAAACGGGCCGGATACTAGCGGCGAAAAAAAAGATAATAACCAAACCAAAAATCCTTCGCACTGATACTAGAGTAAACCGTGGGAAACCCGGTTGTCAAGAGGTTCTTAAGGTAACATGACATTTGCTACACTGTTGGCAGATGCATGCGAGTAGCACTA
>CAYHYP010000046.1:0-5912 GCA_964360925.1 uncultured Gammaproteobacteria bacterium
ACAAAAAGCGCCGCCAATAAAGCTATCTTTTTTTCTTTAACTAAAAAATAGGTTACTAAAACCAACAATGTCCCTGCAATGGCCGAGGGAAGGCGGACGACAATTTCACTAAGTCCAAACAATTTAATAAACGGCACGATTGCATAAATATAGCCTACGGGTTTGTAATCTCCGAAGGCGGCAAAATTGGTAACAGGCAAAAATACCCCATGTTCATCCCGTAAAGTTTGGGAAATAGAAAAAGCATTGAAACCCAACGAAGCTTCATCCCAATATAAACTTGGCGGTACCTGATCAAGACGATATATTCGTAAGAAAAATGCCAAAATGATAATAACCAGTAAAATTATTTTATGTTTCATAGGGAAATACTAAACCGAACCATATGCTCCCCTTTTGGAACTACAACTTTGCGAAAAATATTATCGGTAGGATAAATTTTTGTTTCTTTGCCGTCAACTGTCGCCTGCCAACCGGGATAATAGGCGTCGTAAAGAGTCAATTCCGCTTCATTTTGAGAACTTGTTTTCAAAATTATCTCGTTTTCGGAATACTTTTCAAACAACACATCGCCGGCAAATTTTACCCGGGGCAGAGTATTTTTATTTTCATATAGTTTCGTTTGCCCTTCTTGCATAACCAATTGATAATTAACATCAACGATCTCTTCAAATGAAAGAACATAACGGACGTTTGTAAATAACGTGTCGTTTAAATCTTTGGGAACAATAATCCGGCCGGAAGTAAAATATCCCCGGGGAAAGATTGAATCGTAACCGCTGATCATCTGAATTTTGTAATGGGTAGAGAAATTAGGAGGAAAAATCCGGTCATCCAATGCCGCCACCCTAAAAATATCCGTCTTGGATTTGTCCTGTAAAAAATTAGTTATTTTTGTTTGGGGATAAAGAAACTCCGGATCGGAAAAAGAATTAAATTTAATATTAAATCTACTTAGATCAAAAACAGTTAAGACTAAAATTAAAAATATTGCGTACTTTTTGTTGATAAAAAACACTGAAATTACTGAAAATACCAAAATTGTAGGCAAAATTAAATTGTTCCGGCTGATCGGAAGATGAAATATTATGGCAATAAGCCACAAGGTGACCGTAACGCAAATTATTAGTAATGTTGGCCAGTATATTTTGTTTTTTTCTTTTAAATAACGATCTATTCCAATTGCTGCCAGTATGGCTAAAGAAAAATCAACCAAGACCATAAGGCGAGTAGGTTGAAACCAGGAAATTAAAGGTAAACCCAACCTAAATGGCAATTGTGAGATAGGATTTGAAAGAACAAATAATAATGACAACAGTAATGCTCCGGTCCAAAATTTATTTTTTTTGTTTATTGCAAACAAAGCAAAAAATAATGGAGCAATTCCAACATAACCGACAAATTCACCATAGTTCCAGATGCCAAAATAATTAAGTGTTGCCGGGTTTCCAAAATAATCCGGGGCAATAAACTGGGCTAAATTTTGCCAGGGAAGGAACCATTCCTGATTTAACCACGAATCTAAGGGCACACTGCGAACGCCTTGTTGAAACAAAGTTATCATAGGTAACCATTGAATCGACGTGAATAAAATAACCAAGAGACAAGATACAAAAAGCCACAAAACCACAGAATATTTTTTGGTTAAAATAACGTGAGACAAAAAATAAAAAAATGAAATAACAGAAACATAAAAAAAGACCTGTACATGCCCCGCAAAAAAGCTACAAACAACGGAGATGATAAATAAAGTGTACCAACGTAGTTTTTTTTCTACAAATATTTTGTCTATTGATAACAGAATCAACGGCAACCAAATAGCAACCTGAACAACGGTGTTCCATTCCTGCCAAGCGGTGAAAAAACCACTTCCCACCCATGCCAAAGCACCTAATATTTGTGCTTCGGGGCAAAGTTTGAGGTTTCTCAAAAATAGAAGCATGAACACCCCACCAAGTAAAGTTTGTAAAACGATTTGCATACTCCACCCAATGGAAAACGGCATCAAGAAATAAATAATATTTAACGGATAAAAGACGGCTGCCTGGATATTTGCCAATAACGGCACTCCCGCCAAAACATAAGGGTTCCAATTTGGTAATTGTCCTTTTTTTATATTTTCCATTGCTAATTCCCGCCAGGGATATTGCTGGCGCACAGGATCGGTTATCAGAAAGTTTTTGAACGCAACGCCGTTAGGATATTGGTTTACCAAACTGTCGCGCCAGGGATGATATAAACCAACAATTGTGTCTGACGGGATGGGAAGAAAACCTTTAAAAATAAACGACGAAAAAATAATCAGCAAATATAAAATCAGGAAGCGCATATTTTTTCTAATTCTTCACAAAACTTTTTTTTACTAAAATCTTTTGATTTTTCTTTTGCTAATTGCGACATTTTATCCAATAATTTATCGTTATTTATTAAACTAAATGTTTTTTCTTTCCAGTCATTTTCTGTTGTCCAAAGAAAACCATTTGTACCGTCGGTTATAATTTCCGTTTGACCACCCCCGCTAAAAACCACCGGTACACACCCGGCGGACATCGCCTCTACGGTTGAAATTCCAAAATGCTCCGCTTTTTCAGGAAATTCGGTTAAATTTTCTCCAAATCCTGTCGCATGCCAATAAATTTTAGCCTTAGCGTAATATTCTTTTAAATCAGCGAAATTTCCATTTGGTATTATTTCTATTGGATAGCCGTCGGTAAGTTTTTTTAAACCGGGGAGTTCTTTCTCGTGTTCCGGAGCAATTCCGCCAAGAAGTACCAGTTTCCAATCTTTTAAACCTGTGTCAATCATTTCCTTGAAAAGGGAAATCATTTCCTCGTGTTTTTTATTGTGAGGTTTTACAAAAAAACGGCCCACGGAAAAAATTAAATTTTCTTTTTTACCGGCAACAAAATTTTCAATATCAACGGGAGGATATAAAACCTGGCTGTTTATTCCGTATGTTTGATCCACAAATTTTTTGGTAAATTCGGAGTTGCAAACAATTGCGTTAATCCGTGTTAATTTTAACTTATTTAATAATGTTTTCTGATTTATATAATTAAACGGTGCTTGGAAATGGAGAATGTTCTTTTTTGACAAAAGAGTGGGGATACTGCCGTCGGACAGAAAAAAAATTAAATCATATTTTGCCGTTCCTAAAAAATTATCCGGCCAGCTATTAAATTTTAATTTACCCAAATCAATTCCCAAGATATTAGCATCAAATTTTTTTGGAGAAAAAAGTGTCACTTCCTCACCCTTATTTTGAAAATACTGCGCAATAGTAAGAACATATCTTCCCCCGCCACCTAAAGTCTCAAAATACGGGCTATAAATCCCAACCTTCATAATTACCATTATACCGAAGTTTCAGACTTTTCGTGCAATAACTACTACACATGCGGAACAGAGGGAGGGGAAAGGAGACAATAAAAGTTTAATTATTTTTCCAATAATATTCAAGTGAAAATTGGGAGCGTTTTTGGCTCTTAAAACCGGATAATCCAACCATAATCCGATGGAACGATCGGGAGAAAAATCATCTTTTGGCAACACTTCCAAAATTTTAAATCCCGCTTGTTTTACAAAATTTTCAAGTTCCCCTGCAGTATAACGGTATTCATAAAAATATCCCGAGGGTTTGGGATGCCCCAACAACCTTCCCACTGTCCGTTTTAGAATCCTGCCGTAATTATCATATGGCGTTTCAATGATCGCTACTCCCCCCTTTTTTAATATTCTAAAAGCTTCAAGTAAGGCCTTTTGCGGCCCTTCTTCAAAATGTTCTACTACCCCAAAAGACAAGTACGTATCAAAAGAATTATCAGGAATTTTTAATTTTTCGACGAAATCAACATCCACCCGTAACCTTTTGTCATATTTTCTTAATACGTCAATTGCGACTTTATATGAATCAACACCAAAAATATCGTAATCTCTTTTTGAAAAATAAATAACCCATTTGCCTAAACCACATCCGGCTTCCAAAATTTTTTGGGACTTGTTTAAATATCGTTGAAAAATTGGCAACAAACCGTCAGTATCGCAATCAATTAAATTTTTTTCTATTGAAGTATTGTCCCAATAGCCACTCCAATCAGTATTTTCTTTTTTGGGAACGAAATATTTAAAAGCCATTTGTGGAAATCTCCTTGTCTATGTCTTTATATATAGTATCCATTTGTTTGCCTTTTTGCATTTCCCATAAATGAACGTAAATTAGAAACATGTTAAATGCCTGGGATATTGCTTCAATTATTCCAACAGTACCGTCTCTCCAACCGTTTTTTATTATCAATCTATCAAAAAATTCTGTAAATATCACTCTAAAAAAGCGCCACCAAACTACCGGCGGGTGTCCGGCATCATATCTTAACTTTGCTTCTGTTTGAGTGTATTTAACCGAGGTTTCCAACATCCAATCTATCCCGCGATGGGACAAATGATATAAAACCCCAGTAAGATTCCCTGTAGTTCCTTTAACCTTCAAAACTTCGTGCAAATCTCCTTTCCATCCCGTAATTTGATCTTTTTTAGCAAGTCTTATAACCGGATCCGGCCACCATCCTCCAAAACGCACTTTTTGCCCCAACAAAATATTTTGCCTGAGAATGGAAAAAGCCGCGAACATATTTTTAAAATCACCTACGACTTCTTTTACTTGCTTAGCCAATTCTTTTGAAATCCTCTCGTCGGCGTCAAGAGAAAATATCCAGTCTGAAGTGGCTTTGGAGAACGCCAGGTTTTTCATTTCGGAAAAACCGGTAAATTTATTACTAAAAACTTTTGCCCCCATTTTTTTGGCAATTTCTGCCGTTTTATCTGTTGTTCTGTCGTCAACGACAACAATTATTTCACTTGCTACTTGTTTCGCGGAGAGAATACAATTCTCAATCCACTCTGCCTCATTCATGGCGATGATAACTACTGAAATTGTCATCTTGTTTTAATTATTATAATCTTTGTGTCATCCCGAACTTGTTTCGGGATCTCTCAACTTGTTTGAGCTGACTAATAATGATTTTTGTGGACAAAATAACATGTCCATTTATTTTGTTTCCACTTTGCGTTGTAAACTTTGTATGTTCATAATAAAACGGTTTTTCAAATCCACATTTTTCAAGTAATTGTCTAAATTCACGCCGAGTGTAATGATGTGCAAAATACATAAATTCCCCAGTTTGTTTATTAAAGGCTTCAAAAGTGCCAATTTCTAATCTTCTTTTTCTACCATTAGTATATCTTTTTCTGTAAATATTAAGGTTCCAAGTGCGCCCAAAATCGGCTATATAAATCATTCCGCCTTTCTTTAATACCCGTCCAAACTCCTTAAGTATCTCCTCTCTCTCTTTTCTTTTCCAACAATTGTTGTCCAGAATGCTTGAGTTATTATTGCATCAAAAGTTTCGTTGTTATAATCTAAATGACTGGCATCATTTACTCTTACATCAATATCTACTCCGAGCTTTTTAAATTTGGATTTAGCAAATTTAATTCCGCTTTCGTTTACGTCAACACCGCTTATATTTTTATAACCCTTATTGTAGAAATCTGAAATTGTTTTTCCGAATCCGCAACCTACATCAAGAATTTTAGAATCAAATTTAAGATATTTAAAAATGACAGGATTAAGTTCAAGACTTGATGGAATCTTATTTCCTTCAAACTTATTCCAATTTAATTTAGAGTTTGATGTAATCATAATTTTTGTATTTATCTCGCATTCGCGAGAGATGCTGAAACAAGTTCAGCATGACACACTACAAGTTTAACATGACACCTACTGTCATCCCGAACTAGTTTCGGGATCTCCCAGCTTGTCTGGGTTTTTATCTAATTAACATCAATTTCCTCAAAATTAGGATTCTTTTCTTTTATTAAATTTATCTTCCAACTTCTATGCCAATTTTTTAATT
>CAYHYP010000047.1:0-5619 GCA_964360925.1 uncultured Gammaproteobacteria bacterium
AATGACAAAAGACGAAGCCTTAATTAAATTAAATTCTCTTATAAAAAATCCGAATCTGGTTCGACATGGTTTGGCGGCAGGTGTTTGTATGAAAGCGTTAGCAAAGAAACTTGATCAAGAGGAGCAACAATGGGAAATTGTGGGGATACTTCATGATGCGGATTATGAACAGACTAAAGATCACCCGGAACAACACGGACTTTTGATTACGGGTTTGGATGAAGAACTTCTTGAAGCCATCAAGTTTCATAACAAAGACAATATTCCCGCGAAGGAATCATTAATGGGATGGGGAATTTATTGTTGTGATGAATTAACAGGAATAATTGTCGCTTGTGCTTTAGTCCGTCCGGATAAGAAATTGGAGAGCGTAGAGGTAGATTCCGTTTTAAAAAAACTTCCCATTAAATCCTTTGCCGCCGGGGCAATTAGGGAGCAAATTTATCTTTGTGAGGAAAAATTGGGGATTCCCCTACCGGAATTTGTTGAAATTTGCTTAAAAGCTATGAAAAGCATCTCCGTAGAAATTGGTTTATAATAAAACCGTGTTAGACATTAAGTTCATCAGAGAAAATCCGGAACAGGTTAAACAAAATATTTTAAACCGAAAAGTTGACCCGGCTGTAGCTGACGTGGATAAATTATTACTTCTGGATGCCAGAAAAACAGAACTACAATTAGAAGTGGAAAAGATGCGGGGTTTAAAAAATAAATTAGCAGATGAACTTAAAGATGAAAAATTAAGAACTCCGGAAAAAATTGAAGAAGGGAAAAAAATTAAAGACGGAATTGATGTTTTGGAAAAAGAGTTTTGTGAAATAGAAACCCAGTGGCAGAAAATAATGGACTGGATACCAAACATACTGGCTCCGGAAGTTCCTCTTGGAAAAGATGAAAATAATAATTTAGAAATTAAAGCCTGGACACCTAAAGACGGATATTTTTCCAAAGACCAACTTGGTCTGAAAGATTTTTCCAAAAAATGGATGCCAACTTTTGGATTTGACCCAAAAGATCATTTGGAAATAGGTGTCAACTTAGGATTAATAGATGTTGAACAAAGTGCCAAAACTTCAGGTTCCCGTTTTGCATATTTGAAAGACGATCTTGTTTTGATGGAATATGCTTTATTTGAGTTATTGTCAAAAAAATTGGTAAAAGATTTCAAATTTCATCCAATGATTGTCCCACTTTTGGTTAAGGAAAGAGTTTTGTATGGAACAAGCCATTTTCCGGAAGGAAGAGATCAGGTATATAAAATTGAAAATGATTTTATTGAAGAAAAACAAGATTTATTTTTAGTTGGTTCTTCGGAGCCTTCTTTATTTGGGTATGGAATGGATAGAATTTTTGAAGAAAAAGAATTACCTTTCAAAATGTGGGCGTTTACTCCATGTTTTAGATCGGAAGTTGGTTCATGGGGAAAAGATGTAAAAGGAATTAAAAGGGTTCACCAATTTGACAAATTAGAAATAGATTGCATTTGTAAACAGGAACAAGCCGAAGAAATTTTCGAGCAAATGCTTGAAATAAACAGGTGGTTTTTAGAAACTTTGAAACTCCCATATCATCAGATTTTAAAATGTTCGGGAGATTCCGGTTATCAGGCTTCTATTAAACAAGTTGATACTGAAGTGTGGCTTCCCAGTCAAAATGAATTTATTGAAGTGGGGACAGATACTAATGCGACAGATTATCAAGCCAGAAGACTAAATATTAAATATCAAGATGAAAAAGGTAATAAAAAATTAGTTAATACCGTAAATAACACCGGTTGCCCCATGGGGCGTATGTTAATTTCTATCCTTGATAACTATCAAAATGCTGATGGGTCGGTGACAGTGCCGGAAGTTTTACAGGATTATTTGGGAAAGAAAATAATATCTTCTTGACAATTAACCCCATACTGATAATATATCCTAGTTATATTCTTTACTATTTATATACAGCGCGTCTTGACGGGCTAAAATGAAACAGACAGTAACTAAAGTATTTAGAAAAGTGATTCCCAACGGTGTAGAAATTTCTCTGGAAAGAAAAGATTACCAAATTAATTATCCTCCATCAATTTGGAAAAATTTTCCTGAAATCTACAGACAGAATTTTGCCGACGCCATGGCTTATTCTTTGACAATGCACCTTTGTTTGAATGGTCATCAAAAATTAATTTACAATTTCCCTCCGCCCCAATTTGAACCATATTTTTTTGAGGGAATGATTTATTCATTGGGGCAAACAACGCTTTTAGGAGAAGAAAATGTAAGGACTTCAGATTTGTTACGTCAGTTTTATAACCGGAATCTTTCAATTGAATTTACAGGAAGACCGCGACTAGCACGGTTTAAAAATATTAACATCAATACCAGAAACAGGGCGGTAATTCCTTTTTCATTTGGTAAAGACAGTCTCTTAACTTATGCTCTTTCCAAAGAATTGGGAATTGAGAATAAATTAGTTTTTTTTCGTGAACCAAAAAGCTCTTTTGAAAATAGACACAAGCGGAAGTTGGCAGACAAATTTTTTGAGGAGACAAATGTTGACGTAGAATTCTTTCCGGTTTCAGCCGGAAGATTGCGTCAAACTACCGGCAATTGGTGGGGATGGGATTTACTTTTAACACAATATACTCTTTTACTGCTTCCATATCTTTTTGGTTTCCGTGCCCGATATATGTTCTGGGCTCATGAGCAAAGCTGCAATGATTATATTATTGACAAAGAAGGCTATTACGTAAACCCGGTTTTTGAACAAAGTAAAAAATGGTTAATAACATCCAATAATCTTGCCCGGGAATTGGGCAGCAATTCGTCTTTCTGTTCCTTAATAGAGCCTCTTCATGATTTGGCAATAATGAAAATATTACATTCCCGTTATAAAAAAATCGGAAAGTTTCAAATGTCCTGTTTTTCCGAAGAAGGAAACGCGGCAACTAAACGTTGGTGTGGAGGGTGCAGTAAATGCGGAAGAATTTATATATTTTTGCTGGCATTAGGAATAAATCCCAAAACCATCGGTTTTACGGAAAATTTATTAACGGAACCAAAAAAGAATTTATTTTCAATATTTATTGGACCGGAAAGTAAAAGCAGTCCGTATGATGAAAGTGGTCTGGGAAGAGACGAGCAATTATTGGCTTTTTTAATGGCGCAAAAACGAGGAGTAAAAGGAAGTTTAATGAAAGAGTTTGAAAAAAGATATTTATCCGAAGCTTTAAATAAAGAAAAAGAATTACGGGAAAAATTTTTTAGTATCCATTCTATGGATACAATTACTTATGAATTAAAAAGCAAACTTCATAAAATTTATAAAGAAGAACTTTCTCCATTACAATGAAAATAACTGTCCTTTACAACGAAGTTACCCAAATAGAAAACGGAAACTTACAAGATCTTTTGGCCGATCAGGATACGGTGAAAACGGCTAAAGAAATATCAACTGCATTAATAAGCTTGGGATATGACGTCACGTTGTTTTGTGTGGATGAAGTTTCCGTTAAGAAACTTACTAAAAATTATCCTACGGATTTATTTTTCAATAATGCTTTTGGGATAGGCAACATTGTAAAAAGTGAATCACAATTGGCAAAGATAATTGAAATGACAGGAATTCCTTTTACCGGGGCAACCGCTAAAAATATTGTTTTAACTACCGATAAAAAAGCCACTAAAAATTTACTGCTGAAATCAAATTTACCAACTCCAAAAATTGGAGGTAAAAAATTCCCTCTTTTCGTTAAACCTATTGGAGAAGATTGTAGTTTAGGAATAACTCAAACTTCGGTAGTCCAAAATAATCAAGAGTTAAAAAATAAAATAAAGGAATTAAAAAAACTTTACGGTGGAAATGTTTTGGTGGAAGAATATATTGATGGCAGAGAATTGAATGTTACGGTTGTAGGAAATAATAATTCTTTAAAAGTTTTACCAATTTCGGAGATTATTTTTACACAAAATTTTCCCGGAAAATATCACATTGTTGATTTTGATTCAAAGTGGAAAGAAGATTCTAAGTACTATTCACAATCTCAAGGAATGTGTCCGGCGATTTTGGACGATAGTGTAAAAAAACATATTGAGGAAATTGCAAAAAAAGCTTTTTTGGTAACCAAATGCCGTCATTTTGCCAGGGTAGATATGAGGTTGGATCGTAAAAATAGCCCCTGGATTTTGGAAGTTAATGCCAACCCGGGGATAGGAAAAGGAGACGGAATAATTAGGTCTGCAAAAGCGGCCGGCTTCACTTATGAGTCTTTTTTGGACTTTTTGGTCCAACTTGCGGTAAAATAGGCTATGAAACTTTTACGGCCGGCCTCGCTTAAGAAAAACGATACTATTGGGATTATTGCTCCTTCCGAACCAATTACAAAACAGGATCTGGAAAAAATCAGAGCATTTTTTGAGCGTCAGGGATTTAAATTGAAGTTCGGAAAGAATATTATGGCTAAATATGGTGATTATGCCGCCGGAACTGCACAACAAAGAGCGGAAGATATAAATTGGGCTTTTTCAGACACGGAAGTAAAAGCTATTTTTACGGCCGATGGGGGGATGGTAGCTTCGCAAACATTGGAAAAAATAGATTTTGAAAATATTAAAAAAAATCCCAAGATTTTTGCCGGTTACTCCGACGCCACAACTTTACAGTTGGCAATATTTGCCAAAACAGGGTTGGTAACTTTTCAAGCTCCAAATGCCATGTATCTTTCGGAATTTCGTCCGGCCGGGTATACCATGACAAATTTTTGGCGGATGTTAATGTCTGATGGTGTCGGACCCATAAAACCCCAGTCTGTTTGGCAAAAAATTCGTCCCGGCGAAGCACAAGGAGTGCTTTTTGGAGGAAATTTAAGTTGTCTTTGTCAATTATTGGGCACTCCTTGGGACCCGGTGGCAGCCACACTTAATATTTTTGAAAAAGATACTAAATTTATTTTTTTTTGGGAAGAAGTTTATGAACAATTCAGTGAAATTATGAGGAACCTTTGGCAAGTTAGAAATACCGGTTTTTTTGACCGGGTATCGGGAATGGTGGTGGGAAAGCTTACCGCGGTTGCGGAAATTGATTACGAGGATTTCCCCCCTAAAAAAGAACTTATTGAGCAATTAACACAGCCTTTTAATTTTCCGATTTTTTATGGTGTTGATTTTGGACACCAAGTGCCAAAGGCAACAATTCCCATAGGAGTAATTGCCAAAATTGATACTTCCGCAAATCTTTTTGAAATTTTGGAGTCCGGGGTAATAGAATGAAAGTCAAAAGTTTTCTGGGACAAAAATCCGTTTGGGTTGGGGGATTCCAACAATCCGGCCCTCTTGTTGAAAAATTATGGTCAAAAGCTATCTCTGTCATTGCGAGGAATGAAATGACGAAGCAATCCTCTCAAAATATTCTAATTCTTGGTCTTGGTTGTGGTTCAGTTCTTAAACCCCTTTTTAAAAAATTTCCCGATTGTCAAATTACCGGAGTGGAAATTGATAGAGAAATGATAGAGACCGGAAAAAAATACTTTAATTTGGAAAAGTATTCCAATCTAAGGATTGTGTGTGACGATGCAAAAAATTTTTGTAGAAAAACAAAAGAGAAATACGATTTAATTTTGGTGGATATGTACAAAGGAAA
>CAYHYP010000048.1:0-281 GCA_964360925.1 uncultured Gammaproteobacteria bacterium
AGATGGGTTTGAAATATAAAGGCAGTAGTGCCGCTGATGAAGCTTTTGTGGACGCCTTCGGAAATCCCGGAAAAATGCAGGAACATTTTGCTGTGTATCAAAAAAATGGTTCGCCTTGCCAAAGATGTGGAAAAACCATTACCAGAAGTACTATTGGAGGGAGGGGAACATTCTTTTGTCCCAAGTGTCAAAATTAATAGTGGTGGTTGACATTTTCAGATTTTCTGATAATATGATGGAATGGTTAACCACACGACTGCAACTATCAGACAAAGGGGGCA
>CAYHYP010000048.1:291-2634 GCA_964360925.1 uncultured Gammaproteobacteria bacterium
CGGGTTGATAAAGCTATAAAATTGTTTGCCGATGGACAAAACGGAAAATGTGAATTTTATGCCCCAATTTTATCCAAATACGAAATTGGTAATAGTGTTTGGAAAAGAAGTTTAGATATCCCCAGGTCAAAACTATTAATAGAGGTTTTATTTTCCACCCCCATTAATTTTATTGATTTAGACGAAGAGATGGCTAAAAGAGCGATAGAAATCGCGTTAGGCCAGAATGTCACTTTTTACGATGCTTCATTTATTGCTTTAGCGGAAAATTTAGGAGCCGATCTGGTCTCTGACAACCCCAAACACCATAAGCCAGGTTTAAGTGCAAAGGTAAAAATTATTCCGTTAGGGGACTACCGGTAATTAACTATCGTGGCACCTTCTTTTGTCCAAAGTATCAAAATTAGATTTAACTAGTTACTTTGCAAAATCAAGCCATTCTTCCAAATTTTTCTGCTTTGCCAGAATAATTATTTCTTGAAGATAACAAATACTCAAAGTGGAATCTTCGCAGATACAATTTTCGCAAAGTGATTGACGCTTATTGGCTGCTCTTGCTTCGTGTTCGTCAAGACTCGCAGGATTTTTAATTGCTTCAGGATTGCACGGTATTGTAATCATGTCGCCGGATTTTCTCTCTGTTCTTCCAAAAAGTCAATATAGACGCTACAATGAGCGGGTGATAAAGAATTTAGTTTTACAAAATTTCCGTAATTATTCCAAAAAAATTTTTGAATTTGGAGAGGGAACAACGCTTATTTTGGGTCCTAATGCTATTGGAAAGACAAATATTTTGGAGGCTATAAATTTCTTGGCGACGGGGAAAAGTTTTAGAGCCACAACGGAACAAGAAGTAATAAAAGAAGGCACCACAGTAATGTCAGTAAACACAGATAATTTGGAAATTATTTTTGACAATCGTGGTAGGTTTACTAAAATTTATAGGGTAAATGGCGTGGGAAAAAGGCAAATGGATTTTGTGGGAAATTTAAAAATAGTGCTTTTTTGTCCACAGGACATTGAAATAGCTACCGATAGCCCGTCTATCCGGCGCAAATATTTAAATTCTGTATTGGAACAAATTTTTAAAGATTACAGGGTCGCAGTTCATATTTACGAGAAAGCGTTGCGGCAGAGAAACAGATTATTGTGGAGAATAAGAGAAGAAAATTTAGATAAAAATCAGCTTACTTATTGGAACGAATTATTAATAAATAATGGGAAGATTATTCATGATAAAAGAAAAGATTATTTAAATTATTTAAATCTGCCTTATGACCACAGTATAATTTCGTCGGAAAGAATCCACAGATACGAAGACGCGGAAATTGGGGCGGCAACTACGCTTGTGGGCCCCCACAGAGATGATTTTAAAGTGGTGATGAATAACAAAAATATTAAATCCTTTGGTAGCCGGGGAGAACAACGATTGGCGGTTTTTAATATTAAATTAGGAGAATTGGAATATATTAAAAAAACAACCGGTGAAATACCGGTTTTGCTTTTGGATGACATTTTTTCAGAATTGGACCACCAAAACCGTCACAAAGTTTTGGAGATTATCCCCAAACAACAAACTATTATGACTACTACGGACTTGCATTTAATTGAAAAATCCCACTTGAAAGATTTTGAGTTGATTGAATTGGGAGTTTAAAAGTTTAAGAGTTTAAACAACGCAGTTTAAAAGTATAAAAGTTTAACAGTATAATGGTTTCATGACTGTAAAGAGATTTGAAGAATTATATTGTTGGCAACAGGGGAGAGAACTGGTAAAGTTGGTTTATTCGTTGACAAGACAAGCAAAATTTGTTCGGCTGTTTCGGTGATTTCTAATATTGCCGAAGGGTTTGAAAGAAGTAACCGCGAAGAATTTATTTATTTTTTATATGTGGCAAAAGGTAGTTGCGGAGAAGTACGGGCACAAGGATATGTAGCGTATGACCAACGTTTTATTACAGTTCAAGAGTTTAACAGTTTAATAAGTTTAAGTGAAAAGGTGTCCGGTATAACTTATAAATTTATTGAAAGTGTAAAAGTTTCAGAGTTTAAAGGTTTAAAACACAAAAAAGTTGAAGGTGTAACTGAAGAAGCCAAATTTATGCAGGAACTTAAAGAAAAATATAACTTAAAGTATTAAACTTTTATCCTTTGATAATTTAAACTTTTATACTTTTAAACATTTAAACTGTTTAATTATTGTGAATGATATGCATGAAATTTTTGTAGTCCAGGACCCGATATTATTTTGGAAAAAAGTTGAAGAATTTTGGCCGGGGATAATGCTTTTGGGCTCAATGTCCGGAATTTTGTTCATCTCAAGTTTAAAATTCCACAGCCGTG
>CAYHYP010000048.1:2734-5610 GCA_964360925.1 uncultured Gammaproteobacteria bacterium
GAAGTGCGGGCGGCTCATTATGGGACTCACGTTGAGGGAAACGAACTAAATTTAGAAGAAGTGCGCAAGGTTATGGAAGGAAAGGAAATTGTGGCCCGGGACAGAGATATCAAAGAGGTCATAAATTTTAGAAAAATTCTGGACTATTTGGGAGAAATTTTGGAAGAAAATAAACCGGGAAACCATAAACTCTACCACCAGGAAACTCTGAAAGATTTGCACCGCTTAACGGTAAACGGTATTGTTCCGGCGACCGAAGTGGGGAAATTCCGTACCGTATCCGTGGTTCTACGGGATGTTTTGACGGGGGAAATTGTTCACAGACCGCCTCCTGCCGTGGAAATTACCTATCAAATGGAAGATTTTTTTGACTGGTTAAACGAAGTGGCAACCTGGGATATTCATCCCGTTATTAAAGCGGGGATTGTTCATTACGCTATTGTAAATATTCACCCTTTTACAGAAGGGAATGGACGGGTAAGCCGGGCGATGGCAACATTGATTCTTCTGAATGAAGGCTATGATATCCGCAAATTATTTTCTTTGGAAGAACATTATGATAAAAATGTTGCCGGTTATTATTATGCCATCAAAACCGCCGATCAAAATCCGGGGCATGATTTAACCAGCTGGTTGGAGTATTTTGTGGAAGGGGTGGCGATTGAATTTAACCGGGTAAAGGAACAAGTGCAACATCTTTCCATTGATTTAAAACTGAAAGCGGCGGCAGGGGGACAGGTTTTTTTAAATACCCGTCAGATTAAAATTGTTGAACATATTGAAAATATTGGCTATCTTTCCAATCAACAATTTAAGGATTTGCTCCCTATGGTTTCCGAAGATACCGTATTGCGGGATTTGAAGGATTTAATGAATAAAAAGATAATAAAGAAAAAAGGAAAAACAAAGGCAGCACGTTATGTGATGAAATAAAGAAGATGCTATCGCTTCGCTCCAGCATGACGTCATTCTGGAGTCCGAAGAACGATAGAATCTAAATTATGTATTTTTCAAAATTATCAGAATATTTTCAAAAACTGGAATCTACGGCGTCCAGAAATGAGATGGTGGTAATACTCGCCCGGCTATTCGCCGAGGCTTCTACTGACGAAATTGATAAAGTAGTTTATTTGACACAGGGGAGGGTGGCGCCGCTTTTTGAAGCTCCGGAATTTGGGATGGCGGAGAAAATGGTAATAAAAGCGATGGTACTGGCATTTAAAAAATCCGTTGATGAAGTAACTGCTTTATATAAAAAATCCGGGGATTTGGGAACAACGGCACAGGAATTAAATAGATCCCGCCACGGCGGGATGACAGTTGCTGAAGTTTTTGAAAAATTAACAGAACTTACTAAAACGACAGGGGAAGGCTCGGTAGACAAAAAAGTTGAGATTTTGGCGAGGCTATTACAAGGATCTGATCCTTGTTCGGCGCGTTTCATAGCCCGGATTCCGGTGGATAAAATGCGGTTGGGATTTTCTGATATGACGGTTTTGGAAGGTCTTTCCTGGATGATTGATGGCACAAAAAAACACAAAGATAGAATTGAAGCCGCATATAATGTTCGTCCCGATCTGGGTTTTATTGCCAAAGCAGTAAAAGAAAACAGATTAGAGAATATTGGCCCAAAGGTGGGGACACCGATTTTGGGAATGCGGGCGGAAAGATTAACTAACGCCGCGGATATTTTAGAGAAAATGAACGGTCGTTGTGCCGTAGAGCCAAAATTGGATGGGTTAAGAACTCAACTTCATTTTAGTAAAAATAAAGTTAAACTTTACAGTCGTGGGTTGGAGGATGTGACGGCTATGTACCCTGATTTGGTGATGGCGGCTCTCAAAGAGTTGGATTGTGACGAAGTGATTCTGGACGGAGAGGCTTTGGGCTATGATCCTCAAACACAACGGTTTTTGCCGTTTCAGGAAACGGTAACGCGCAAGCGTAAATATGACGTTGATTTAAAATCGCAAAGCGTCCCTCTTCGTCTGGTTGTTTTTGATTGTCTTTATTACAACGGGCAGAATCTGATTAACAAAACTTATCACCAAAGAAGGGAAATTATTGAAGGTCTTTTGAAAAACGGCAGAAATATAGTTTGTGCGGAAATGACCGAGGTAGATTCTCCACAAAAATTGGAAAACTTTTTTAAAAATTGTTTGAAACGTGGTTTTGAAGGAATTATGGCTAAAAAATTAGACGGAATTTATCAAGCCGGAGCCCGTGGTTGGAACTGGATTAAATTGAAAAAAAGTTATGAAAGTAAAATTGCCGATACCATAGACGCGGTGGTGATGGGGTATGATTTTGGACAAGGAAAACGTAATAAATTCGGTATTGGGGCATTCTTAATTGGCGTTTATGATAAAAAAAGTGACTCATATAAGACTGTTAGTAAGGTAGGGACGGGACTTACTGACTTAGAATGGAAAGAACTAGTTACTAGAACCCAGTCACTAGTCACTAGTCAAAAACAGGGGAATTATGACGTAAATAAATTGATGAATTGTGATGTTTGGATTTCTCCTAAAATCGTGGGAGAGTTTAAAGCGGACGAGTTGACAAAATCTCCCATGCATACCGCCGGTTTTGCCCTGCGGTTTCCCAGATTGGAAAAATGGCGGACGGACAAAAAACCGGAGGATACCACAAACTTGCAAGAAATCTTAGAACTTGCTAATCTAAAATAAGAATGATCAATTATAAAAAAGGCAATGTTTTAGTAATTATTTCGGCAACAATTGCCGTTATTGCCCTCTCCCTCGCCGGCTATTTTTTCTTCCAAAATAAACAATTGCAAAAATGGCCGAATGAATTTGATTTTGTAACACCAACTCCGACACCGGTTGTCAAAGATGAAACTGAAAATTGGAAAA
>CAYHYP010000049.1:0-5488 GCA_964360925.1 uncultured Gammaproteobacteria bacterium
GCAAAATTTTGTGATCTTTGGTAAAATAAGTCCGAGCAGTGTGATAAACTGACTCAAAAATTTTTAAGATTCCAAACTTTTTATTTCCGGCAGGGTGTTTCCGGTGATTCCCTGGACATCTCCATAAAATGAATTGGCGCTGTCAAGAGCCTTGGTCAGCTGTTTTTCCTGCCTTGCCCATTTTCTGGAAAACCATCCTTTTTCATTTTCAATTTCATCTTTCATAACGGAAAAAGTTTCCACCAGAGATTCCATTTTGGACAAAAATTCTTTGCTGTTTACATACTCATATAAATATTCTTTTTTATCCTGTTTGTCCGTACCGGATTGCTTGACTTTAAAAACTTCGTGAAGCGCCAAACGCAAAATTTTTGCTACCGCGACGGCGCTATCCCGGCCGGTGATATAAACTTGGCTTTGGAAAGTGAAAGGTTTATATTCTTTTGGCAAGTCAACGGTTAAAAGTACGGCTATGTCGGCATTAACTTCCCTTTGATCGTCTTTCAATTTGGCAATCCAATTGGCGTTCCATTTGGCATTTTTTGATTCCCAAACAATGGTTCCGCAGGTTCTGCCGTTTTTGTCGTGGACTTCCTGGATTATGTCCGCTCCACGGACGCCTTTGGGAACTTCGGAAATAATATCATTGGGAAATTCCTGTTTTAAAGACTGTTCCAATTGTAATTCTAAAACTTCACCTTGGGTTTGTTGGGAGCCTTGTTGGGCGGTTTTTTGCATCTCCTCAAGTTTTTTTTGTAAATCGGAAATAGTTTTTTCTTTTTCCAGGACTTTTAAATCGGTTTCTTCCTTAGCTTTATTTTGGGCTTCTTTTCTTACTTTATCTTCTGCAAAAGCGATTTTTTTGGCAATTTCCAATTCTTTTTCTTCTTCCAACCTTTTAAATTCCTGATTTTTTCTTATTAACTCCGCCATTTGTGAGGAGAGCTCTTTAATACGTTTTTCGGAGGCATCTGCCATCTCTTTTTTAGCTTGTTCCAGTTGTTCCGCGACAATCGCGGTGGTAATTTCCACTTCTTCCCCGCACTTGGGACATTTAACGGAATTGATCATGATCTGATAATACCAGAATTTATTGATATATTTAATACGGATTGTTTTCGGATATGGTTTTGGTTTTAAATAGATATACATATGATTCAAAAATTGGATTTGCCGGTTTCCGTCGTTCTTTGTTTTGATCACAAAAAAAGAATTTCCGTGCCTAAAAAATTGCTTTTTGAAGGGAAGGAACATTTAATTTCCAAAGTCGGATTGCATCATACATATCGGGAGGGTCGGATTCTTTTCCATGTTTTTTCGGTGGCTGATGACACCATGTTTTTCCGCTTGGTTTTAAATACGGAAACTTTGGGATGGACTTTGACGGAAATATCCGACGGAGAGGTTCAATAAATTTATGGACTTTAATCCCAAACCATCAAACATAATGCACATTGATTTAAACTCCTGTTTTGCGTCGGTGGAGCAACAGGCCAATCCCCTACTTCGTGGAAAACCTATCGCGGTGGCGGCATATAACAGTCCCAACGGTTGCATTTTGGCGCCGAGTATAGAGGCAAAAAGATTTGGGATTAAAACCGGTATGCGGGTAAAAGAGGGTAAACTTCTCTATCCAAAATTGATTATTTTAACTTCCGACCCGGATAAATACCGGTTTATACATTTAAAATTAAGAGATTTGTTAAACGATTACTCTGCCAATGTTACCCCCAAATCCATAGACGAATTTGTAATAGAAATGGACTGCCCAAAAAATTTTGCCCCCGAAATTAAAAAAAGAATTAAAGAGGAAATTGGTGACTGGTTACAGGTTTCTATAGGAGTTGCTCCAAATCGCTTTTTAGCTAAAACGGCGGCGGGACTTCACAAACCCGATGGACTGGATGAAATTAATAAAGATAATTTTCTGGAAATTTTTGCAAAATTAAAACTGATGGATCTTTGCGGAATTAAACAAAATAATTGTGCCCGGTTAAATAATGAGGGAATTTTTACGGTCATGGATTTTTTTAATGCTTCCCGGGAAAAACTGCAAAGAGCTTTTCATTCAATAATCGGTAAAGATTGGTATTTGCGTTTGCATGGTTGGGATGCGGACAATGTGATCTTTGGAAGACGAAGTTACGGCAATTCCTTCGCTCTGCCCAAGCCTTTGGTTCATCCTGAAGAGCTGGCTCCTATTTTACAAAAGTTGGTGGAAAAAACAGGAATACGGATGCGCAATGCCGGCTATAATTGCCAAGGGGTTCATGTTTCCCTTCTTTACCGCGACGGTTCTTATTGGCACCATGGAGAAAAAACAGGGGGTTTGCTTTTTGACAGCCGGGATATTTATAAAACGGCTTTTGAGATAATGTGCCGGTCTCCATATCGTAAGCCCGTCGCTATTTTGGCAGAAAGTTGTTTCAATTTGGAAAAAACCCGTATTTGTCAGGAAAGTCTTTTTGAAGATTTGGAGAAAAAGAAAAAGTTGGTGGAGGCGGTGGATAAAATTAATCACAAATGGGGGGAATTTGTGATTACTCCGGCACGGATGATGGAAACCAACAACCTTGTTCCTGATAGAATTGCTTTTGGTGGGATAAAAGAGTTGGAGGAACTATTTGTGGCCGAGGCGGGGATCGGACCCGCATAACCGTTAAGGTTACAGAATTTTAAGTCCTGCGTGTATACCATTCCACCACTCGGCCCCTCACTATGCTCGGGGTAAACCTTTTAATCTTTTCTCAAAGTGACCGCTTTGATTTCCACCTGTTTCCAACTCTTCTCAACCAACTCTTCCAAGTGTTCAAGAAGTTTTTGGATTTCTTCTTCCGGTCCTTCAAATTCAATAATTAACTTTTGTGAATTAGACATACGATCATTTTAACAAAATCCAAACTTGTTGGCAAATCGTCTTATTGTTATAATATACCTCACAGTACGTTGCGGGCGTTGTATACCGGTAATACGTCTCCTTGCCAAGGAGAAGATAGTGGGTCCGATTCCCATCGCCCGCTCAAATAATGTCCTGAAGAACGCTCTTTGACATTCAATACAACATTGCGATATATTAAATATGTGATTAATAAAAACTGTGGTAAATGTGGTCAGACAAAGCCTGTAGAGGAATTTTACAAAAGAAAGTCTGGGCAGCGAGTCGGACAATGCTACGAAAAGTGCATAGTCTGCATGAAAACTAGAGGAAGGGACTATTACCATTTGAATCATGAACGGCAATTAAAACTTGCTTTAATTAGAAGACATAGAGCTTATAACATAAAAAGAAAATATATCAACGAAGCTAAGAATAGAGCATGTGCGGATTGTGGTTTAAAATATCCATATTTTGTCATGGATTTTGACCACAAAGATCGTCGTGACAAAATTAATGATGTTGCCTATATGGCGACACGAAATTGGTCACTGGAGAAAATTAAAAACGAGGTAAATAAGTGTGAAGTGGTATGCGCAAATTGTCATAGAATAAGAACATACGGAAAATATGCTAAGGTAGCCAAGGTGGTCACGGCGGGGCTCTGAAGAAGCTCAGATAGAGGTTCAACTCCTCTCCTTAGCACCAAATTATTGAAAAGACATCAAAAGCCGCGATGGTGGAATTGGCAGACACGCAGGCTTCAGGAGCCTGTTTCCTTAAACAAGAATTGAGAGTTCGATTCTCTCTCGCGGCACCCAATCAGCGAGGGTCGGGGCCGCCCGAAGCGCGGCCCAGCTTTCCGTCAAATCCCCACCAGCCAAACGGTCTTGTAAAACCAGGTTCGAGCCGAACATTTCCAAGGCGAGAACCTTTTTGAGATTTAAATCTTTTCCGCCGGCGATTTGAGCTACTTCTGCGGCTCTGTCTATCCATTTTTCAAACCGTTCGAGCCAATCATTTTGTTTTTGTTCAAGATTAAAGATTTGCTCCTCTAAAGTTTTCTTTTTGCCAATTAATTCAACTTTTCTGTCAAGATAATCATTTCTGTCAATTAATTGTTCCAGATAGGAATCGGTAAGAAATTGCACTTTGCGGTTAATGTCTGCAATTTCTTCCCTTTTCTCTTGAACAAAAACTCGGGCGGATTGGGCGGCATGGGTTTTTTCATCTTCCAATCTTTTTAACATTTGGCAAGCCCAATCTGCCCGTAAAGAAACTTTTTGCATCATATCTGATAACTGTTTATCCATTTCTTCTTCGCGAAGATATGGTTGTAAACAATGGTAATCACTGGTTTTCTTGGTACAACGGTAGTAAATATGGCCCTTTTTCATTTCTGCCGTGATCATTTTGCCGCATTCCCCACAGCGAAGAAGACCGGTAAAAACCTTGGTCACCCTTTCCTTTTTCTGGGGTTTGCTCCGTTTTCGCATTTCCTCTTGCACCTGATCAAAAAGTTTCTTGGAAATGATTGGCTCGTGTTTTCCTTCGTAGACTTCTCCCCCGTAGCGAAAATACCCGCAGTAAAATGGATTGGTTAAAGTGTCTTTGATTTTGTCAATTTTAAAAAACTGGTTGCCTCTGGTTTTAATCCCATGCTCGGCCAAAAAGAGGCTGATGTCAGTAAAAGTCGAGTTTCCCCGGGCGTACAATTCAAAAATTTGGATAAGAATCGGTGTTTTTTTCTTGTCAATTACAATGGTTTTGGATCGGGGGTCATTAAGATATCCCATGGGGGCACAACCGGGAAACTCGCCTCTTTTGGCTTTTTGATGTAACCCCCTGCGGGTATTTTCGCTTAGAGAATCAATATAATATTTGCTTTGCCCAAAAACGATTGACAGCATAAATTTTCCTTGTGGGGTTGGTTCAAACCAGAAGGTAGGAAAGCGCAGGGCAGTAATTTTTCCCGTGTCTAAAAGATAAATAATTTTGACACCGTCAACACTGTTGCGCGCAAGTATGTCAGGATGCCAGGCTAAAATTCCCGAGGCTTCACCCTTCTCAATTCTAGAAATCATCTGGTTAAAAATTGGTCGTCCCGGAATTTTGGCAGATTGTTTTTCCACCAATTCTTCAATTACCACCAAATTTTCACTGGTAACCAATTCCCGGAGAACAGATAACTGGTCGTCAATAGACCTGGCCTGTTTATCCTCTACATCAGTAGACTTGCGCGCGTAAAGAAAGAATTTTTGCGAATAGGCAGAATGTATTTCCATAAAATTGAAAAAATCAAATGGCCGCCCTGGTTGCGTATAACTCGATCTCTCAAATTATCCAAGACGGCCATTAAAAAAGAGATCGAAAAACTTATACGCAAATTTAATTTAGCATCTGCAATAAAGAATGCAATAGAGCAAAAATTCTTTTCGTTTTTGGGCAAAAGCGCCGGCGGAAAATTCCTTTGTGCGGTTTTACAAGACCGTTTGGCTGGTGGGAATTTGACGGAAAGCTGGGCCGCGCTTCGGGCGGCCCCGACCCTCGTTGATTGGGTGCCTATCTACGATTTAGCTCGAATATATTTTACCAAAAATTCGTGAGAATTGT
>CAYHYP010000050.1:0-5390 GCA_964360925.1 uncultured Gammaproteobacteria bacterium
GATTCTATCGCCCTTCGGGCTCCAGAATGACGGTGTTTTAATATCTATCTCTTCGGCCACCGGGATCTCGTCTAAATGGAGGGCGGGAAGGTCTGATTCCGCCGTAGGGAGTTCCCATGGGAGCCGTTGTCATATCTTTTGGTCCCCAATACATTGCCAAATTAATTCTGCCCATTTCGTCAACTTCCATAACTTTAACTTTTACCTTATCCCCAATTTTAACTATTTCTTCCGGGTTGGAAACAAACCCTGCTGTCATTTTGGAAACATGAACCAAGCCTTCTTTTCCGGGAAGAAATTCCACAAATGCTCCAAAATTCAGGATTCTCTTTACCTCTCCTTCAAATTCTTCACCAATAACCACTTCTCTGGTCATTCCCGCAATCCAATCGGCCGCTTTTTGTACTGCCTCTTCGTTAATGGAAGAAACGGTTACGGTGCCGTCATCTTCAATATCCACAGCTGCTCCGGTAGTGGCAATAATATTTTTAATATTTCGTCCTCCAGGCCCTATAACTTCCCCGATTTTTTCAACCGGAATGACAATGGTAATAACTTTCGGAGCATATTGACTAACTTTTTTGCGGGTTTCGGGAATAACCGCCAACATTTTTTTCAAGATCTCCAATCTGCCAACTTTTGCCTGTGCTATTATTTCGGAAATCATTTTTAAAGTTAGCCCCTGAAAACCCTCATTTAGTTTAATGTCCAACTGAATGGCAGTAATTCCGGTAGCCGTTCCGGCAATTTTAAAATCCATATTTCCATGAAAATCTTCTTCACCGCGTAAGTCTGACAAAATAGCATAATCCTTGGTATTTTCGGCAATAAGTCCCATAGCAATGCCGGAAACGGGAGCCAGAATAGGAACTCCGGCGTCCATAAGAGCCAAAGTCGATCCGCAGGTTGAACCCATAGAGCTGGAGCCGTTTTGAGATAAAACTTCAGAAACTACTCTAATGGTGTAGGGAAAATCGGAAACGGACGGAATAACAGCGAATAAAGCGCGTTCCGCTAATGCCCCATGGCCAATTTCCCGTCTTCCAAGACCACCCATTCTTCCGGTTTCACCACTGGAATACGGGGGAGCGTTGTAGTGATGCAAATATTTTTTTTGTTCCATACCTTCGGCGGATTCAATCCATTGTTCGGCCGACGGGCTGGCTAAAGTTACTACGGAAAGAACTTGTGTTAAGCCTCTTTGAAAAATTGCCGAACCGTGGGTTCTGGGCAATAATCCTACTTCGGCGGTGATGGGACGCACTTCATCGTAAGCCCGGCCATCAACTCTTTTTTTATTCTCTATTGTTTTTTTCCGCAAAATCTTTTTGACAAGATATTCCACAATTTGAGGAATCTGATTTTTATCCGGATTTTCACTGTATTTTTCAACCAAAAGGGCTTTATACTCGGTAATTTTACTGCCGTTCATTTTTGATTCCGGTCCGTCAATTACCACAAATTCGGCGATTTCTTTACTATGAGTTTTTTCAATTTCGGCAAGAAATTCTTTATTTAAAGAAACCGGTTTGTAGGCATATTTATCCAGTCCGTATTTTTTTTGTAAATCATTGATAAACTCGGCCATTTTTTGACCTTCTTTAAAGGCCAATTCTATAGCTTCATTAGCTTTGTCTTCCGGAAGTTGTTTGGCTCCGGCTTCAATCATGACCACGCCCTCGGTATTTGAAGAGACTACCATATCCAAATCGGGGAAACCCATTTCCGGTCCCACTAGAACGGCTCCGATAGGTCCATTCCAGGGAATATCGGAAACTGCCAAAGCAACGGAAACGGCGTTTAAAGCCAAAATATCATGGTCATTAACATTGTCAGTGGAAAGCAAGGTAACTACTACCTGAACTTCATTTACCATGTCTTTGGGGAAAAGAGGACGGACAGACCTATCAATCAAACGGTCGGTTAAAATGGCATCATCTGTTGGCCGGCCTTCGCGTTTTACCCAACGGGAACCTTTTAAGATACCTCCGGCATAAAGCCGCTCCACAAATTCAATGGTTAAAGGGGTGCCACCGTCATTCATTGGTTTTTCAGGTCCCAACATAACGGCGACCATAACTTCCGTATCACCACATCTGGCAATAACCGAAGCACTGGCCTGCGGCGCAACTTTGTTTATTTCAAATGTGAGGATCTTTCCCGAAACCTCAAATTCTGTCTTTATATATTTCTTTTCCATCAGAGGGTTACTTTGCAAGTTCTAATGAGGCAACAATCTTTGTATATCTATCTGTTGCTTTCTTCTGTAAATAGTTTAACAGACGACGTCTCTTGGATACAATAGTCAAAAGACCCCGACGGGAATGAACGTCGTGGTTGTGTTTTTTTAAATGATCGGCGAGTTTTTTAATTCTTTCGGATAAAAGAGCTACCTGAACTTCAGGAGAACCGGTATCACCTTTCGCCTGCGCGAATTTGGTAATAATCTTTTTCTTATCGTCTGATAACAATGCCATAACTAATTCGTATTATCTCACAAGCGTATTTCTTTGTCCAGAATCAAACCTTTTTTGTGTTGTCATCCTGGAGGGCGTAGCCCGATAGGATCTATTTATCTCCGTCATTCTGGCCGGAGTCCAGAATCTTTTTGTGCGACCATGGATGGACCACATTCGAATATTGGTTAACTCGATGGTTATGGCGTTAATATCGGAAGGTCTGCTATTATGGATATGTAATGAATTGGTATCAAAAAACTGCCCAGTTGGTACTTGAAGAATTTAAGGTTGATTCTCTGTCTGGTTTGACGAAAGAACAGGTCGCGGAAAATCTAAAAAGATTCGGTTTAAACATTCTGGCTTCAAAGAGAAAAGAAACCGTTATTGATATTTTTATCCGGCAATTTAAGAGTCCCTTAATTTATATTTTACTATTAGCAGCCACATTGGTTTTTAGTTTGGGACAAAAGAAGGACTCTTTGGTTATTCTGTCAGTGGTCATTATTAATGCTTTTATTGGTACCTTTCAGGAAGGGAAAGCAAGGAATTCCCTGGAAAAACTTCGTGACTTAACTAAAAGAAAAGCCTTAGTTCGGAGAAACGGGGAAGAAACCCTTGTTCTCTCGGAAGAAATTGTCCCGGGAGACATTTTAATTCTTCGGGAGGGTGACAAAACAGTGGCTGACGGTCGGATAATATCCGCTTCCGGACTAACGATTGACGAATCTACCTTAACAGGTGAGGCTTACCCGGTGGCTAAAAGCCAGATGGAAATTACAACTGTTGATTTGATGATTGGAGACCAGCGTAACATGGTTTTTGCCGGAACGAGTATCGTTTCCGGTTATGGCGAAGCGGTTGTCGTAGCAACAGGATTGGATAGTGAACTGGGTAGAATATCAAAAGGGCTAGTGGAGACAGCGACCGTTCCCTTACCACTATCGCAAAAAGTAAACAGGTTAACCCACTTTATCGCCCTGGCTGTTTTATGTATTGCGGCGGCAGTTTTCCTATTGGGAGTGCTTCGTGAAATTCCAACAGTTGAAATTTTTGCGGCCGTCGTCGGACTGTCGGTATCCATTATTCCCGAAGGACTGCCGGTTGTCGTAACTATAGTTCTGGCAGGTGGGGTTTGGCGGATGGCTAAAGCCAAGGCGGTGGTCCGGCAGATGGCCGCCGTAGAGGCTATGGGCAATGCAGATGTGCTTTTAGTAGATAAAACAGGGACCATAACGACAGGCGAGATGATTATTAGAGAAGTACATTTGGAGGGAAAGCGGTTTGATATTCCCGGAAATGGTTACGAACCGGTGGGGGAAATTAAAAAAGATGCTAAACTGCAAAAAATTTTAGAACTTTCCTATTTGTCCTTAAAAGCGGATATTATTACCGAAGAAGGAGTTTGGAAACCATTGGGAGATCCAACCGAAGCCTCAATTGCGGTTTTATGCCGGAAAGCTGGTTTTAATAAATCGGAACTGGAAAAAAAGTACCAAATTGTTGATGTTAAACCATTTGATAGTACAAAACGTTATTTAACGGCGACGTTTAAAGACAAAGACGAAACCTGGTTTGTTTATATTGGGGCTCCGGAATTTTTAGTTAATGAATTAAAAATTGATCATAATTTACGAGGTGATTACGAAGGATTGGCCGCCCGGGGCATGCGGGTTGTGGGTATGGCCGTCTATGGACCAAAACGGGGAGAGCTTTATGCTTACGCTTTGGCAGCCATTAGTGAAGAAATCCGTCCCAATGTGGCTCAATCCATCGCTAATGCTAAAAAAGCCGGATTTAAGGTGGCAATTATAACCGGAGATTTCCCCCAAACTGCTAAGGCCATTGCCCAAAAGGTGGGAATTTTTGGAGACGGAGATGAAATTTTAAGCGGGGCGGATTTGGAAAAGATGGGAGAGGAAGAGCTGAAAAACTGTATTGAAAAAGTCACGGTTTTTGCCCGGATAACCCCGACCCATAAATTAAGAATTGTTAATGCTTTTAAACAAAGGGGCTATACTGTGGCGATGACCGGAGACGGGGTTAATGATGCTCCGGCTCTTCAGGCGGCAAATTTGGGTATCGGTTTGGGGGGTGGGACACAAGTGGCGCAGGATGCTTCGGATATTGTCCTTCTGGATAATAATTTTGAGACAATCATCGCGGCCATAAACGAGGGGAGAAATATTTACCGGACATTAAAAAAAGTCATTCTGTATCTTTTCTCTACGAGTTTGGGGGAAGTATTTGTCATAGCAATAAGTGTTTTATTAGGACTGCCATTGCCATTAGTGGCGGTGCAGATTATTTGGTTGAACTTTGTCACTGATGGCTTTTTGGATATTTCCTTGGCTCAAGATCCGCCGGAAAACAACAGTTTTATCGGTAAACAAAAAGCCGGTGATCTTTTAGATAAATCAATGATTCAAAGAATAATTCTTATGGGGGGTACGATGTTGGTTGTTGGCCTACCAATTTTTTATTTTTCCGGATACGACCGGTCGTTAACACTTCTGACATTATCCTTTTTACAATGGTTTAACGTTCTCAATGTCCGCTCGGAAAAGACATCCGTTTTTAAACTTACTTTGACAAATAACAGATTTTTAATGGGCGCAATTATTCTGGTATTTGTTCTACAAATATTTGCTATTCAGACCCCGTGGGGTAACAGTTTTCTTCATACCAAACCATTATTGTTGGAATATTGGCTCGTAGCATTTTTCGCCAGCAGCTTGATTATTTGGGTAGAAGAAGGGAGAAAGTTTTTGGTTAGAAGGCAATAAGATTTTGCAGAATGACGGGGGAAAGTTGGAGCATAATAGAGCCATTTGCAAGAGGTGGTCTTGCAAACAATGCCATTAGGCTATTGTAACAAATCCTTACGGTAACAAGACTTATGCTACAGTTTGGTTCTGATAGAGTTTAACAACT
>CAYHYP010000051.1:0-5237 GCA_964360925.1 uncultured Gammaproteobacteria bacterium
TGCTATTATTAATTAATGTCATTGTTTAAGAGAAATTTTTTTATTGGGAATTTGAAAGTAATATTGGGATTAGTTTTGGCAGTGCTTTTGATTCCGGTGGTATTAATTGCCGGTCAAAAGACGGTGATTTTTTTATCTAAAGCCTCTGCCATTTCTGCCAACATTGTTGTTGATGTCACCAGTTCTCAAGGTGAATTGCCCCGTCCATGGGAAGGTCTTTCTCAAGGGGGAGAGCAAGAACAACCCGGGACTTTGGTATCTTTATCTCCCGTTTCGGCAAGCGTTAAAGCCTTGGGCATAAAATACATTAGAGTTGATCACGTTTTGGAAGATGCCTTTTATCCAAACCTGCGGAACAGAATAATGGAAATTACCTCTTCGGGAGCAATTCCTTTTATTTCTCTTTCTTATTTTCCCAGTGGTGTGGCTGATAGTGATATTGGTACTCCTACAAATTGGGTTCTTTGGCAAGCAAAAGTAAAAAATTTAGTAGAAACAGTTAGCGGCCGGAACGGGATGAATATTGCCGGAGTTTATTATGAAGTCTGGAATGAACCCGATGGCCCCGGATTTGGAAATTTCAGTGTAGGACAAGGAAAAGATTACTTTACGTTATATAAAAATACTGTTCAAGCTGTGACGGCGGCACAAAACATAAATTCTTTTAAAATTGGGGGCCCGTCTTTAGCGGATTTACGCCGGTGTGTGGGTGGAGGGCTTTTTACCTGTCAAACTTTTTGGTTGGATAAATTTTTGGAATTAGTCTCCCGTGACAGATTGCGTTTAGATTTTATTAGCTGGCACCGTTATTCTCTGCGGATGTCAGACTATAAAGAAGATGTTAATTTTATTCTGGAAATTTCTAAAAAGTATCCAAATTTGCCTTCAACGCAAAAAATTATAACCGAATGGGGCTCCGATCCGGCCCGTTCTCCAATTCATAATACCGTTTTTGACGCGGCACATTTAGTGGCTTCGGCAAGAACTTTTATTGGTCATGTAGACATTACCACCAAATTTGAAGTTCGCGATGGTCCGGATAATCAGGATAAAGGTTGGGGAATTTTATATTACAATGGTGCAAAGAAGCCAACGTTCGAAGCAATAAAGTTATTGGGAGGGTTGCGAAGGGATCGTCTTTTAATTTCCGGGGAGGGAACGTATGTTACAGGTATTGGAAGCAGGGACAATAGTGGGGTTACAATTATTCTTTCAAACTATGACCGCAGTGGAGCCAATACCGAAAGTGTGCCGGTAAAAGTTATGGGACTTAATGCCGGAAAATATCGTTTAACAAAAAATACTATAAATAGTGTGTATCCGCTTGGACACGAGGAAACTTTTGAAATAGTCACGGCTGACGGAGTTTGGATATCCAACGAATTAATGTCTACCAACAGCATTGTTCGCTACGATTTTCAACTAATTGGTTTTAACCCTTGACAACTGTCGTAATGATATTTAAAATCGCACTCGTAACCTATGATTGCTAAAACAACTATCCAACCACTTTCTGACAATGTTCTTGTCAGACCTTTAGATCCGGATCAGAAGACTGCGAGCGGGATTCTCTTGCCGGACAGTGTTAAAGAAAAACCCCAAATAGGAAAAGTAATGGCCATAGGTAAAGGAATGGTTCATCCCGACGGTAAAATAACTCCTGTTCAAGTTAAAGTAGGACAGGATGTTTTATACAAAAAATGGGGCGGAAATGAAGTTAAAGTAGGCAATGAAGAATGGATGATTTTAAAACAGGAAGATATTTTAGCAGTTTATGCCTAAACAGATTAAATATAGTGAAGATGCCAGACAGGCTCTTCTTATTGGTGTAAATAAATTAGCCCAAGCGGTGGTCACTACTCTTGGTCCCAAAGGTCGCAATGTGGCTTTGGACAAAAAGTGGGGAGCTCCAAATGTGGTTCACGACGGAGTCACTGTAGCTAAAGAAATAGAACTGGCCGATCCATTTGAAAATATGGGGGCTCAATTGGTTAAAGAAGCCGCTTCTAAAACAGGTGAGGTAGCCGGAGACGGAACTACCACCGCCACTCTTTTAGCTCAATCAATAGTCAATGCCGGAATGAAAGCTATTACCGCCGGGGCAAACCCGATGATTTTGAAAAACGGTTTGGCAAAAGGAGTTGACGCCGTGGTAGACGAGGTAAAGAAAATGAGCAAACCTATCAAAGGAAAAGGGGAAATTGAACAGGTAGCCACTATTTCCGCTGCCGATTCTCAAATCGGGAAGCTGATTGCCGAAGCTTTGGACAAGGTGGGTAAAGATGGTGTAGTGACAGTGGAAGAGGGCAAAGGACTGGCTATGGAAATTGAATATAAAGAAGGGATGGAATTTGATAAAGGTTATGCTTCCGCTTATTTTGTGACAATTCCGGAAAAAATGGAAGCTCAAATTGAAAATCCTTATATTTTGATTACGGACAAAAAAATCTCTTCGCTTTCGGAGCTTTTGCCGTTTTTGGAAAGTCTTATTAAAGTCAGTAAAAATTTAGTAATTATTGCCGATGAAATTGATGGTGAGGCCTTGGCGACGTTGGTTGTAAATAAATTACGGGGAACTTTTAATGCCATCGCCGTTAAAGCTCCGGGTTTTGGAGACAGACGCAAAGAAATGCTTCAAGATATTGCTATTTTGACTGGTGGTACTGTTATTTCCGAAGATACCGGACGGAAATTTGACAATGTAACTTTAGAAGATTGTGGACGGGCGGATTCTGTTTGGGCAGATAAAGATAAATGCCGAATAATTGGTGGAAAAGGGACAAAGGCGGCGCTTGACGCCCGCGTTAAACAGATTAAAGCTGAACTTGATGCTTCCACTTCTGATTATGATAAAGAAAAGCTTCAGGAAAGATTGGCTAAATTGGCCGGTGGAGTTGCGGTAATCAATGTTGGTGCCGCCACGGAAGTAGAACTTAAAGAGAAAAAAGAAAGAGTTTTGGATGCCGTCGCCGCTACAAAAGCAGCCGTTGAAGAAGGAATTGTTCCCGGGGGTGGAGTTACTCAACTGCGTGCCCGCAAAGTTCTTTTGGAATTGAAAAAAAGCCTGACAGTGGATGATGAAAAAATTGGAGTAGACATTCTTTATCAAGCCTTGGAAATGCCGGCACGGATGATCGCCAAAAATGCCGGAACGGATGAAGGTTGGGTAGTCCGGACCGTTCAGGAAAATAAAATTCCGGATTTTGGTTTTAATGCTTTGACAAATGATTTTGGATCAATGTTGGCTGCGGGAATTGTAGATCCGGCAAAAGTGACACGGTCTTCTTTGCAAAATGGAGCATCAGTGGCTGTTATGATTTTGACCACAGAATGTTTGGTTACTGATATAAAAGAACCAGATAAAACTCCTCCTATGAATCCGGGAATGGGTGGCATGGGCGGGGGAATGGATTATTAATTCCAGTCGTTTTTCTTCTTGTAAGCCAATCTTTTTTGAAAGAGATTTTCCCGAAATCCGCCCTCTTTTATAAATTTTTCTTTTAACGACGTGATTTGTTTGTCTAGCAAATAGCCTACTCTTTGACAAAGCATTATTAAAAGATTTGACGCAATTTCTGAATTTTGGGGGATATGGGGGAATTGGGGGAGATGTGGAATGCTGTCGTTCATAACCCTCAAATCCCTCATTTCCCTCATTCTTTGGTCGTCCTTATGCCAAATTTTCAGGTTGTGTTGTCTTAAGTAATCTTGATAATCTTCAAGAAGTTCGGCAAGAGAACCTCTGGCCACTCCTAATAATTTGATATAACTTTCCAAACTTTCCACTTGATGCCCTTCAACAATGTTTTGTTTTCCGGAACGGGCTGCTTGGTTCATTTGGTCGCGAAGTCGTAGCCATTCTTTGTCAGGTAAAAATTTTAGACAAAATTCCGAAGTTAAATCACAGATTACAAGAGAATATTGGTAGGTTAGCAAATATTTATACCCAGCTTGTGAGTCCACATAAAAAGTATAACATGGTGGAAGAATAGATTATTGAATATACTCAATGCCTCTATTTAAGGCATTTTCTAATGTTTGGGAATTTCCAGCACTGACAGTGCATGATCCACCTGCAAAAACATACTTGTCATCATTATTTATAGTTAGAAAACCCCCTCGAATTATTCCACATAAATTAATTCTTCTCGCCATCGATGCATGACTAGTATTGGGGTCTCGATAAATATCAGTAACGCCAACGTAAAGTGGTGCATTTGAAGTTGTGACCCAACGGTATATTTTGCCAGTTTCTAACATAGAATTATTTTACTCCCGGCACGATGTCTGCAGGGTTAACCAGTTGCCCATTTTGGCGGATTTCCAGATGAAGGTGGGGGCCAGTGGAAAAGCCGGTGGATCCGGATTTCCCCAGTTCGGTGTTTAGATCAACTTTTTGTCCGGGTTTAACCGTAATTTTAGAAAGATGTCCATAAAGAGATTCATACCCGTCAAAATGTTCCACAATAACGTGTACTCCATACCCAAAATAATCATAATTGATAGCCTTAACTGTGCCTGTCATGACCGGATAGACGGATGTTCCGGTTTTGGCAACCAGATCGGCTCCGGCATGAAACCAGGAGAATCCACGGGATTCATAGTCATAGTTCATGGGTAGCCGGACTGAGGCTACTGTGGTCGCGTCAATGACGTCTTTAGGGGACGCAAAGGCGATATTTCCCCCAATGTTGGCTATGTTCCTCATTAAAATTACGCTTATAAAAAGCGTGATTAAAACAAGGCTTGAGGCCCGTCGAATCTGATGCCTTTGCCCGGCAAGTTTTTTAAGATGATAAAGAATTTTTATCATTAAAAAAGTTCTCACATATCTGCGAGAACTAGATCAAAGTATAACATTTTTGTTTTGGATTGTCAAATTGATCTATTTAGTGAAGTATCTGACCTATTGACTGTTAGGACAACCTAAACTAAATTGATTACTGTGATAGTACGAAAGGGGGTGAAACAATGACAAAAGCAGATTTAATAGAAGTCGTTTCTAAAAAAGCTTCTCTTACCAACAAAGCCGCTCGCGAAGCCGTACAAGCCCTTTTGGATTCCGTTCGCGATTCTTTGAAAAGAGGAGAAAAAGTTGTGGTAACCGGATTCGGAACTTTTTCCGTCCGGAGTAGAGCCGCCAGAACCGGCCGAAATCCACAAACAGGAGCTACAATCCAAATTTCCGCACGGAAAACCCCAGGGTTTACCGCCGGAAAAGCTCTGAAAAAAGCTAT
>CAYHYP010000052.1:0-5135 GCA_964360925.1 uncultured Gammaproteobacteria bacterium
GGGCTATTGGGACAGTTATTATATCCGCAGCCGCAAGCACAATTGCCCGAGCAGTTACCCTGGCCGCCGCACTCGCCAAGCAAAGTCCCTGGCCAGCCGCCACAACACACCGAAGCCAAGACAACTTTAGCTTGCAAGTTTGAGAGCAGAAAAAGGGTCGAAAAAAAGATAAAAATAATGGCAATTTTTTTTATCATTGACAAAAAACTACTTTCATTCTACAATAAAATTAATCACTACGAAAAAAGCCCTTGTGTGGTTTGTCCACGCCGGGGTTTTTTTATTTATTTATTTTCGTATATAATAGAAATTATCCTAGTTGACAAGGTTTCCTCGAATGAATTTTCAACGGAAGCAAAAGAGTCCCAAGAGATTGGGGCTTTTTTGATGACGATTTTTTTAGTCACATCTCCACTATATCAATATAATAGTACCGGTTGCAAGTTGACACTTTGTGTCAAAAGATAGTACATTAATAGTATATGCTCGATGCTGCCCGATCCATAGAAGATATTCTTTTTGAAAATAAATCCATTACTGCCGAACAGGTGAATTTGGTCAAATTGGAGAGCGTCAATGGCGGGAAAACGATTGAACAGATTATAAAAGATCACGGTTTTGCCAGTGAGCAGGATATTATCAGAGCGCGTGCCGAGCAATTGAACATCCCCTTTGTTGATTTGACCCAAAAAGCCGTTGTCCCGGAAGTAATAGATTTGGTTCCGGAATCGGTGGCGCGGCGTTATTCCGTCTTTCCTTTTGAGCTTGATCCCATTTCCAATTCCTTGAGCCTGGCAATGTCTGATCCCTTGGATTTAAATACGATTTCTTTTTTGGAGAAAAAAACCGGCAAAAAAGTCCGTCCGTTTGTGGCTTCGGTACAACAAATTAAAACAATTATTGATGATCGTTACAATCAAGGGCTTTCAACCGAAGTGACGGCGGCATTGGAGCAAACTTCGGCAAACGCAGACAGCGCCGGAACTACGGATATTTCCAAAGTTGGGGAAATAATCAGGGATGCTCCGGTGGCGAAAATTATTTCTTCTCTTTTGGATTTTGCCATAAAAGCCCGGGCTTCGGATATTCATATTGAACCTTTGGAAGACCGGACCCGGATTAGGTACCGTATTGACGGTATTCTTTACGAAAAATTGGTTTTGCCTACCCGTATTCACGAATCTTTGGTTTCCCGCGTAAAAATTTTGTCCGATCTAAAGATTGACGAAAAACGCACTCCTCAAGACGGGCGTTTTAATTATAAAGTGGAAGGGGCGGAAGTGGATATCCGTGTCTCTACCCTGCCCACATCTCACGGAGAAAAAGTGGTGATGAGGTTGTTACGAAAATCCGGCGGAGTTCCTACTTTAGGTGATTTGGGTCTGCGGGGTTTGGCTTTGAAAAATTTGGAAGTTTCTATTTTGCGTCCTCACGGAATTATTGTTATTTGCGGCCCTACGGGTTCGGGTAAAACGACCACTCTTTATGCGGTTCTTTCAAAAATTAATTCTACAAAAGTAAATATTGTAACCATTGAAGACCCGGTGGAATATCAAATTCCCGGGGTAAATCAGGTTCAGATTAATCCTCAAGCCGGTTTGACTTTTGCCACGGGTTTGCGTTCTTTTTTGCGTCAGGATCCAAACATAATTCTGGTGGGAGAAATCCGTGACGGAGAAACTACCGATTTGGCAATTCAGGCGGCGTTGACCGGTCATTTGGTTTTTTCCACTCTTCATACCAGTGACGCTGCGGGAACTTTACCTCGTCTTTTGGATTTGGGAGCGGAACCGTTTCTTTTGGCATCTTCTCTAAATGCCGTGGTGGGACAGCGTATTTTGCGGAAAATTTGTTCACATTGTAAAGAAGCCATGGACCCGCCGGAAATTATGGCCGTGGACATAAGAAATGTTTTGGGGCCGCTTTTGACACCGCAAAAATTGGTGGACGGCAAAATTAAACTTTACCGCGGAAAAGGCTGTTCGGAATGTGGAGAGAGCGGATTTTTGGGCCGGGTGGGAATTTTTGAAGTTTTGCCGGTGACTGATAAAATTGCCAAACTGATTTTAACCCGGGCGGATGCTGACACTTTGCAGCGTTTGGCAGTGGAGGAAGGGATGATTTCTATGAAACAGGACGGTTATTTAAAAGTCATTGAAGGAATTACTACGCTGGAGGAAGTATTGCGCGTGGCACAAGATTAGTAAGTTGCGTCATCCTGGAAGGAGCGTAGCGACTGATAGGATCTTTTTTGGAAGATGCTATCGCTTCGCTCCAGCATGACGACGATTAATTTATGACAATACAAAGTTTATTACAGACAACTATTGACCGCAAGGCTTCGGATTTGCATTTGATTGCCGGTTATGCGCCTACAATCAGAGTAAACGGAGTTCTCTCGCCGTTGGATAGCGCGGTTTTAACCGGAGAGCAAATTGAAGGTCTTTTAAATCCCCTACTGACTAAAGAGCAAAAAACTTTATTTGAAGCCAATCACGAACTGGATTTTGGGTACAGTTTTGGAGTGGGCCGTTTCCGGGTTAATGCCTATTTTCAAAAAGGAACCACTGCCGTCGCCTTCCGTTTGATCCCTTTAAAAATTCTGGGAATAGAGGAGCTAAATTTGCCGAAAATTTGTCATGATTTAACTTCCCTCCACCAAGGTTTGATATTGGTAACCGGGCCTACCGGTCATGGAAAATCTACCACGATTGCCGCTATGATTGATGAAATTAATAAAAATTTTGGCGGGCACATTTTGACTATTGAAGACCCCGTAGAATATGTTTATTCTCCGGAAAAAGCTTTGATTTCTCAACGTGAAGTTGGGGCAGACACTCATTCTTGGATGGGGGCGTTGCGCGGAGCTTTGCGGGAAGACCCCAATATAGTTTTGGTGGGTGAAATGCGTGATTATGAAACTATTGCCGCGGCGCTGACTATTGCCGAGACCGGTCATCTGGTTTTTGCTACTTTGCATACGAATTCTGCCTCTCAAAGTATTGACCGCATTGTTGACGTTTTTCCGGAAAATCAGCAGGCTCAAATCCGTTTACAATTATCTAATTGTTTGGAAGCCATTATTTCCCAAAGACTTTTGCCCGGAATCACCGAGGGACGTGTGCCGGCTGTAGAAATTCTCCTGGCCTCCCCCGCTGTCAGATCAACCATCAGAGAAGGAAAAACTCATATGATTGACAATATTATTCAAACTTCCGGGGATTTGGGAATGAGAACGATGGATATGTCCCTGTCTGCCTTGTTGGCTTCGGGCAAAATTTCTTATGAAACGGCGATGGCATATGCTTCCAATCCTGAAAATATAGGTAGAGGAATAAAGAAAAAGTGAAACAATTTACATACAAAGCCAGAGACAAATCAGGTACCAATTCTACGGGAATAATTGAGAGTGTTTCCATTGAACAGGCGGCTAAAACTTTACAGGAAAAACATCTTTTGGTGATTGATCTTTTGGAAAAAAACACTTTCAGTTTGGAGACGGTACTTGGAAAATTAAAAAGTAATAAAGTTTCCGAACGGGAGGTGGCGCAATTTACCAGACTGCTTTCAACAATGTTGGGAACCGGCCTCCCCTTGACGGATGCACTTTCCAATTTGGTTGCTCAAACGCGCCCCGGATATTTCCGGGAAACACTTCAGACGGCATATCATGATGTCCAGTCCGGGACTTCCCTTTCGGAATCAATGAATCATTACCCCTCTGTTTTTAACAATCTTTATGTTTCTCTTGTCAAAGCCGGAGAAGCTTCGGGAAAAGTTGATCAGGCGTTGGGGAATTTGGCGGACACTTTGGAATCCAATTTGGATTTTAAATCTAAAGTTACCGGAGCAATGATTTATCCGGCGGTGATAGTGGTGGCGATGGGGGCGATTGGTATTTTTATGATTACCAACATTATTCCCAAAATTGCCGAAGTATATAAGGAATTTGGTGCCGATTTACCAATGCCTACCCGGGTTTTGATTGGAATTTCCGATTTTATTACCAACTATACTGTAATTCTTTTTATAGTTATTGGGCTTGTGTACTATATGTACAGAACACTTCGCAAAAATTCCGTCAGTGATTATTTATTGAATAACATGGCTTATAAAATTCCGGTTTTTGGGGCGCTTTCACAGGAAGTATCCTTGGCTATTATAAATAGGACTTTGGGTACACTTCTTTCTTCCGGGGTGGCTATTTTGGATGCTTTGAAAATTGTGGCTAATACCGTAGATAATAATTATTACCGGTCGGGGTTGTTGGAAGTTTGTAATTTTGTGGAAAAAGGAGTCCCCTTGTCTTTAGCCATCAAAAGAGACCCTGTTTTTCCTTTGATGATGTCCCAACTTATTGCCATTGGTGAAGAAACCGGAACTATTGATCAAAGTTTGGCTCGTTTGGCCGGCTTTTATCAGGAATCGGCAGAGAGAAAAGTAAAAGCTTTGACAACATTATTGGAGCCAATAATGATTATGTTGATGGGGGGAATGGTTGCCGGTTTGGCCCTGGCCGTTTTATTACCAATGTTTAATTTGATAAGTGTGATTAAGTGATGCTTGACACAAGAAAAAAAATCGTTCAAACTGATATATAAATATGGTTACACTGCCCAAAAATAGAGGGTTTACTTTGATAGAGTTGATGGTGGTTATTACCGTTATTGCTATTCTCTCCACAATTGCTCTTTTTGGAATCGGAAAAGCTCAAGCTTCAGCGAGGGATGCCCAAAGACAGCAATTTATGAACGGCTATAGAAGTTCTTTGGAACGGTTTTATGGTGATAATCAAGGCTATCCAAATCCCGCAGGTATTGACGGTGGTAACCGCTTTTATTATTTGACGGCACTACTGCAGGGATGGAATGCCGGTTCAGCGTGGGCACCAAACAGTTCAGCAGCTGGCTATACAGGATGTACTTGGAGCGGTGCTTGTCCCCCGATTGATCCATATACCAAGGGTGTTATTTATTCTCCAACGGGTACGGGATATTCGCAAATATCCGCATCGCCATTAATACGATATGATTATACAGGAATTACTTGCGGTACTTACCTCTGTCAGGGTTATACGTTAACTCTTACAAAAGAAGCGGGTGGCGTAAATACGTTTAACAGCCCGCAATAATTTT
>CAYHYP010000053.1:0-2883 GCA_964360925.1 uncultured Gammaproteobacteria bacterium
AAAAATGGTATTTTCTGCTGAACCTGTGCGATTCATCCCGGACACGTTGTAATAAATGCAAAGCAGGAGAACTTAACGGAAGTTGAATCATTTTTCCATCATCCGTATATATAGTTTCCATTTGTTTTGCTAGGGCAATTACCTTCAAGAGGGGAGGTCTCTGGAAGCTAAGCGAGCTTAATTGCCCTTTCCCTCCATCAATTATCATAAGTTCCGGCAAGGGAATATCTGATTTTAACCGTCGCGAAAGCATTTCAGAAAGCATGGCATAATCGTCAGGCCCGCCTGTCGGCGAGGTAAATTTTATTTTATAACGGCGGTAATATTTCTTTTCCGGTACCCCGTCTACAAAAACAACTTGACCTCCGGTGGCGGATTTTCCGGAAATATTAGAAATATCATATCCTTCTATTTTTGAAATTTTTGGTATCCCCAAAATTTTTTCTAACTCCTTTATTTCCAAATTCCGTCTGTCATTTACCAGATTGGGATTTTTTTGATATTCCCACGGGTTAATCCGCGGTGCCGTTAACCAGTCCAGTCTTTCCAGTTTTTTCTTTATTTCTGTCGCCTTTTCATATTCCTGTTTTCTAGAAAATTCCTCCATCTCTACTTTCAATTGTTTTTGCACATCCTGCCGCTCCCCGCTTAAAAATTTAATCAATCTTAAAAGATTTTTTTGATATATTTCTGGTTCCAGAAAAGGATATATATCCAGTTGAATTTTTAAAAATTTCAAAAGAATGCGGATTTCACTTCCGGTTGGATACGGCCCAAAATATTTGGCTTTTTTATTATTTCTTTGATGAACAATTTTTACTTCCTTGTCAATTTCAATATACGGATATGTTTTATCGTCTTTCCCTAAACTATTATATTTTGGTAAATATTTTTTAATTAAATTTGCCTCCAGCAAAAGGGCATCAATTTCCGATTCCACGATAATATGATCTATTTTTTTTATTTCCGAAACCAGAATTGCAGTTTTTGGTAAAAGATTTGTTAAAAAATAGGAAGAAATTCTATCGCGAAGATTTTTGGCTTTTCCCACGTAAATTACTTTCTCGCTTTTGTTGCGAAAGATATATACTCCGGGCAATTTGGGCAATGATAGATATAAGTCCAAGGGTAAAAAGAATACTAACGGTTAATATAAAATTATTTCTAAAAAACGGTTTACTGGAAACGTCAAATTTTCGTTTTTGAGCTTCAAACTTTAAATTTATTATATCATTTTCGTCTGCCAACCAGGGTTTTGGAAGAATTTTATATTCCACAGTTTTTTTGGCAAAAGGCAATAGTTCCCCGGTTGGTAGGCTTTCATCATTAAAAAAAACATTTCCTCCGGCAAAAACTGTTGGCCCGTAATTTTCTAAGAATATTTTTGCACTCGCTCCAAAACCGGAAGTTATTTGCGATGGAACATCAGTGCTAAATCCCAGTTTTGGCAGCAAAGAAACATCCAAATCTCCTTCGTGAACATTAATTTCATAGGTATCAGGTGGTTTAGGATTGCCAAAGGCAAAAACCAAATGATCAAAATCAAGAATATTAAAATAATCCGTTCCGTTAGTTTTTCTTCCCCAGGACGGGTCTACCGGGGTCCAAGCCGCCTTTTCATAATTGTAGTACTCCGGCCAGGAATGTAGTTCTCCATTGGCAAATCCCACAATTTCCCTAGCGGGAATTCCAAGATTACGGCACAGGGAAACAAATAAATTTGTTTTATTATCAGGAAGGTACGAGACACTAAATTGATAAGCGTCTTCGGGAGTTTTTAACTCCGGAGAATTTTCTAAAATTTTCGTATCGTCAATTTTTAAATATTTATCGTAATTCACAAAAGTGCCGAAAAATTTGTCATTTAAAAATATTGCCAATGACCCCTTTACGATTACATTTTGTTTTTGGGTCGGGCCCAATTGATAACGGGCCAACCAATTACCATTTTCGTCTTTACGGACATTAACCGGCCGTGGAGAAATATCATTTATAAAAACTTTTTGGCGGGCAGTGTCGGGGGGCAACGCAATTTCCAAATATGCCGGATATAATTTTGGATTATATATATTGTATGTCAGTTTAAAATCATATCCTTGGTATGGTTCCTCACGGTTTAAAGAATCGTATACGGCAAAAATTCCCGCTCCTTTAATATCCGTCCAAATATGATTTTCTAAACTGGGCTCCGGTTTTATATAAATTTTTTTTCCAAAGGAATCGGGAAGATATAGTCCGACACTGAAATTTGTTTGGCCTTCAAGAGTGGAGGGGCGGGGAACAAATATTTCCCAAAGAGATCCTTGTTTTTTAGCCACTTCCCAAGTTTCATAGGCCACAGTCCAACTAATTTGTTTCCCTTCTCCAATTGTCGTATCCCCAAATTTAATATTGATTTGCCTGATATTATCTACAACTTTAGTTTCAATTTTTAGTGCTCCGGTTTTATCATATGCCCGCAAATTGTAAATTTCTTTTTGGGATATTTTTGCTAAATATTCCGCCGGAAAATATTGGGTAGTAAGATTGGTAAATGTAAAATTTTGGGTGACGGTCGCCAAACCATTCTCTGCAATTTTATAAGTACTGTCGGAAGTTACACTAAATTTCTCATCTTGTGCAAAAACAGAATTATTTTGAAAAAAGAATAAAAGAAAAAATAAAGAAAAAATCGTCATCCTGAAAGCCATGCCCGTCATCCTGGAGCGAGTGAAACGAGCGATAGGATCTTCTATTATTATTAAATTTTTTCTCACACGCTATTATAACCGACTCTCGTCATCAAAGATTCTATCGCTCCTGCCTTGCCGGCAGGCAGGTCGCTCCAGAATGACGCCCCTCGTCGTCATCCTGGAGGGAGCGTAGCGACCGATAGGATCTATC
>CAYHYP010000053.1:2983-5133 GCA_964360925.1 uncultured Gammaproteobacteria bacterium
AATGACGCCCCTCGTCGTCATCCTGGAGGGAGCGTAGCGACCGATAGGATCTATCCTGGTGTAAAATCTATCCATGTATCATAAATATTTTTCAGTTTATATAATGACAAACTATACAAATACAGTTTTGTATGTTGGAATAACAAATAATTTACTTCGTCGTGTATATGAACATAAAGAAAAACTAGAAGAAGGCTTTACATTGAAATACAACGTAAACAAATTAGTCTATTTTGAAGTTTTTGAAAACCCTGAAGCAGCCATTAAAAGAGAAAAAACTATTAAAAATTTGGTTCGTAGAAAGAAAATTGCCTTGATTGAAAAAGAGAACCCGGATTGGAAGGATTTATATAGTAGTATTGTTTAGTTTAACGTCATCCTGGATAGATGCTATCGCTAACGCTCCAGCATGACGCACATTTTCGTCATTCTGGAAGCCACGCCGTAGGCGTAGCTGATAGAATCTTTTTATATAATTCATCACACCCATTTGGTATAATTGTATCAGGTGTGAACCGATGGACGCAAAAATTTTCACATAAATTAATACATGAATAAACAAACAGTCAAAATTTTTCGTCTTAGTGAAGAACCAACCGTCAATTTACAGATTGAGATTGGGAAAATAATGGATGAATTAAATGAGTTTTTTGGGATCAATTGGGTGGAAAATGTTCCAAAGGTATTTTTTGTAAATAGCAGAAAACAGATAAATGATATTGTTGGTAGAAAAACTGAAGATTGGTGGGTAGGATGGAACGAAGGCAAAACAGTATATCTTTTGGATCAGGATAAATTTACGACAGAGAGTAAGCATAAAGATATTGAAGACAAAGAGTACAGAGCTCTAATAAAACATGAATTTTGTCATGCTTTTCAAACCGCCTCCGGTTATTTTTGGAAACCCAACTGGTTAAGAGAAGGACTTTGTCACTATACTTCTGGTCAACTTGATTTTGAAAAGAAGCCAAAGGTATTTAAGTTCTTTCTAAATTTTTACGAAAAAACTGGAGCAGAAGTTCATTGGGAATCGGGATGGGTAGTTAAAATATTGCTGGATAATTTCGGAAAAGAAAAATTATTAGGGTTGTTGAAAGACCTTAAAGCAAAAAAACCTGACGAGGAAGGGTTTAAAAAAATATTTATGGAAACATACGGAATAGAACTAAACTACGAAAGTTTCAATAAGTTAATTGGTTAAGATTTCTTCTTTAGAAATACTTCCGGAACGAAGTAATAGTATCTAAATAAATAACTTTTCAAACTCAGTTACCGCTTTAAGAGTGTTTGGATCAGTAATTACGTTTCTTGCCCCTTCAACACTTTGCCAACCAGTTGTATGAAATTCAGTATCTAGTTTTTTTTCATCTGGAAAAAAATTGCTTTTTAGAACCGGAACAAAATACCAAATATCAAAATGTTTTGTACATTTTTGTTTTTCAGGATTATTAATGGGAGTAATAGTAATTAACTTTGGTTCACCAATACTTTCTAAGTCTATTTTTATTCCCCATTCTTCACCCATCTCTCTAATTAAGGTTTCTTCAAGTGTCTCACCTTTGTCTACGTGACCGCCGTTAAAAAGCCATAATCCTGATTTTTTATGATGACCAATAAAAACCTGTTTACTTTCTCGGTCATAAGCAGCAAAATATACACATAAATGCGAGTAGGGATTCTCGTCCCTGGTTAATAAACCTTCTTTAACTCGTTCAGTGAATTCTAGTGCTACCGGAGAATCAGAAAAATTTGTAGCTATAATATCTACTTGCTCCGCTAATTTTTCAATCATGGCTTTATTTTAAATCTTTTTACAAATTATTACAAGATAAAAAAGATTCTATCGCTTCGCTCCAGAATGACGAGTGAATTACACTCCAGGATGACGAAAATGTGCGTCATGCTGAAAACCACGACCGTCATCCTGGAAGCCACGCCGTAGGCGTAGCTGATAGGATCTACCAAAAAGATTCTATCGCTTCACTTCGTTCGCTCCAGAATGACGTTTTTTAAATACTTTCCTGTCCAACTATTTTTATTTTCTGCAATTTCTTCAGGGGTTCCTACCGCCACAATTTGCCCTCCCCCATCTCCACCTTCCGGCCCCAGATCAATAATGTGGTCACAATTTTTTACAATATCTAAATTAT
>CAYHYP010000054.1:0-5118 GCA_964360925.1 uncultured Gammaproteobacteria bacterium
ATTTATGATCCGCCGAAACAATTGTATATTATTGGTCATCCTGAACTTGTTTCAGGATCCCACAAAATTATTGCCATAGTAGGTACCCGCCAAATTAGTGATTTTGGGAAAGAAATTACTTCAAAATTGACAAAAGAACTTGTCAAAGAAGGCTATGTAATTATTTCCGGCATGGCTATCGGCGTAGACGGGGTTGCCCACAGAACAGCATTAGAAAATAATGGTAAAACTATTGCGGTTTTAGGAGCAGGAATAGATATTATTTATCCTATTATCCATAAAGATTTGTATTATGAAATTTCAAAAAATGGCGCAATTATTTCAGAACATCCTCCCGGGAAAATAGTCCCCAAAAGTAAATTTGCTGCCAGAAATAGGATCATTTCCGGTTTAGCAAGCGCGGTTGTAATTCCTGAATGTAGTATAGAATCCGGCACGATGGTAACTGCCAAATTGGCTTTGGATCAGGGGAAAGAAATTTTCTGTGTCCCGGGATCAGCCGGAACGGACTATTTAATTAGCCAAGGGGCAAATGATATACTACACAAATTAGATACGTCATCCTGGAGCGAAGCGATAGGATCTTCCAAGATAGATTCTATCGGCCTTCGGCCTCCAGAATGACGAAATATATGGAACTGATAATAGTGGAATCACCAACAAAAGCCAAAACCCTGAAACGTTTTTTAGGAAGTGACTATGTAATTGAGGCGTCAATGGGGCATATACGGGATTTGCCGGAAAGCAGGCTTGGTATTAATTTAAATAAAGATTTTGAACCGGAATACGTAGTTTCGGATAAGAAAAAAGATACCGTGGCACTGCTTTCAAAGGTAGCCAAAAAAGCGGACAATATCATTCTGGCCACCGATCCTGACCGCGAAGGAGAAGCGATTTCTTGGCACATTGCAGAATTACTACCAAATAAAAAATTTCAAAGAATAACCTTTCATGAAATTACACAAACGGCTATTAAGGAAGCTTTAAATCATCCGGGGAAGTTGGATATGAATTTGGTAGATGCCCAGCAGGCGAGGAGAATTTTGGATAGGTTGGTGGGTTATAAACTTTCACCTTTGCTTTGGAGAAAAGTCCGGCGTGGTCTTTCGGCCGGGCGGGTTCAAAGTGTGGCCGTCAGATTGATCGTTGAGAGAGAACGGGAAATAAAAGCGTTTAAACCGGTTGAATACTGGGAAATTATTGCTCAGCTTCAAGAGACCTCCCCCCTGGAAGCTAAACTCGTGAAAACTGAAATAAAAAATAAAGAAGAGGCGGATAAGATTATAGATAGTTTAAAAACTTCAGAGTTTAAAGTCACAGATGTAGTAAAAAAAGAAGTTCGCAGGAATCCGTATCCGCCGTTTACAACTTCCACATTACAACAAGCCGCCTCTAATCTTTTTGGTTGGAGTGCCAAAAAAACTATGCAAAGTGCGCAAAAGTTGTATGAGGAAGGCTTAATTACTTATCACCGTACCGATTCCACAAATCTGGCAACGGAAGCAGTAACGACGGTGCGGGAATTTATAGGTAAAAATTATGGTCCACAATACGTTCCGGATCAGCCACGGCTTTTCAAGACTAAATCAAAAGTGGCACAGGAAGCCCATGAAGCCATAAGGCCAACGAATGTGCAATACGCAATAAACAATGAGCAATTTGATAAAGATAAAGTTCGTCTTTATGAATTGATTTGGAAACGTTTCGTTGCCTGTCAAATGAATGAAGCAATCTATGAACAAACCAGTGTTGATATAGAGGTAAAACCTCGTCATCCTGGAACGAGCGAAGCGAGTGATAGGATCTATCCTAGTAAAAAGATTCTATCGGGCTCCGCCCTCCAGAATGACGAAACTTCGCTCCAGCATGACACATACTTATTTAAAGCAAATGGGAATAAACAAATTTTTGACGGATGGCAACACGTTAATGAGCAATCAGCAATGGGCAATGAGCAATCAATCCTGCCGGAATTGGAAATAAATCAAATATTAAAACTTCTGGAACTGGTTCCCAGCCAACATTTTACAGAACCGCCGGCGCGTTATAACGAAGCATCTCTTATTAAAACTTTGGAAGAATTCGGCATTGGCCGGCCCAGTACTTATGCCCCAATTATCTCTACAATTCTGGAAAGAAATTACGTGGAAAAAACGGATAAAAGATTATATTCAACGGTTCTTGGTGATGCGGTTACGGATTTTTTGATGGCCAATTTTCCCATAATTATGGATTATAAATTCACTGCCGGAATGGAAGATAGTCTTGACGAAGTAGCAAACGGAAATAAAAAATGGATTCCGTTGATAGCGGAATTTTATAAACCTTTTGAAGAAACTTTAGAAAAAGTTGGGGAAAACGCCGCCAGAGTAAAAATTGAAACTGAAGAAGTTGATGAAAAATGTCCTCAAGATGGCAGTCCCTTAGTAATTCGTTTGGGGAAGTTTGGAAAATTTTTGGCTTGCAGTAAATTTCCGGGATGCAAATTTACCAAACCATTAACGGTAAAAATTGATATCAAATGTTCCAAATGCGGCGGGGATGTTATTTTACGGAAAACAAGGAACAAGAAAATTTTCTACGGTTGCTCCAATTATCCAAAATGTGATTTTGCAAGTTGGAATAAACCAGTATGAAGTATATTTTTATTTCCGGCGGGGTGATTTCTGGGCTTGGTAAGGGAATTATTACGTCCTCACTGGCACTTCTTTTAAAAGATTTAGGTTTTAAAATTGCTCCCGTAAAAGTTGATATGTATTTAAATATGGATGCGGGAACGTTGCGACCGCAAGAGCATGGTGAAACCTTTGTTTTAAAAGACGGAATGGAAACCGATCAGGATATGGGAAATTATGAAAGGTTTTTAGGAGAAGATTTATATAGAGAGAATTACATTACCACCGGGCAAATTTATGCCGAGGTAATAAGAAAAGAAAGAGCCTTTGAATATGGAGGAGATACAGTTGAAGCCATTCCTCACGTTACCAATGAAATTATTTTTAGGGTTAAAAAAGCCGGTTTAAAAAATAATAGTGACGTGGTTATTGTGGAACTTGGAGGGACTGTTGGGGAATATCAAAACGGAATTTTTTATGAAGCCGCGCGGATTATGAAATTAAAAAACCCGGAAGATGTCATCCATATTCATGTTACTTATTTACCACTTATTAAATCAGTTGGGGAATTAAAAAGTAAACCGGCCCAAACCAGCGTCCATATTTTAAATTCTCTGGGGATTCAGCCGGATTTTATTGTTGCCCGGTCGGAAGTCCCGGTGGATAAAAAACGGGCGGATAAAATTGCCTTGTTTTGCAACATAACTCCGGAAAATTTAATTTTAAATCCCGATCTTCCTTCAATATTGGGAGTTCCTTTGATTTTGTCAGATCAAAAATTTCCGGAAAAAATTTGTAAAAAATTAAATTTAAAACCAAAGACTAAAAATTTGGTGTTAAAAAATTGGATGAAATTAACAGAAAAACCAACAAAGGAAATTACAATTGGGATAGCCGCAAAATATTTTAAATCCGGTGATTACGATTTATCCGATTCCTATCTTTCGGTTATTGAAGCGTTAAAACACGCCGGCGCTTTTTTAAAAACAAAAGTTAATATCCAGTGGTTAAACTGCGAGGAAGAATGTAATTTTGAAGGAATTTCAGGGCTTATTGTTCCGCAGGGATGGGGGAGCAGGGGAGTAGAAGGAAAAATAAAAACCGTGCAATTTGCCCGGGAAAATAATATTCCGTATTTGGGATTGTGTTTTGGAATGCAAATGGCAGTTATAGAATTTGCCAGAAATGTTTGCAAACTAAAAGATGCTAATTCCGAAGAAGTTGATCCGAAAACAAAATATCCCGTGATACATATTATGGAAAATCAAAAGAAATTTTTAGAGAAACATCAATACGGTGGGACAATTAGATTGGGTCAATGGCCCTCCAAAATTAACAATTTACAATTTACAATTTACAATGAATGTTACAAAAAATACAATAAATTTTGTAAAAATTATTTTGATGGTAATATTGCTTTGGAGAGACATAGACATAGATATGAATTTAATAATAAATATAAAAAAGTTTTGGAAAAAAACGGCTTAATAATTTCTGCCACGTCACCGGATGGAAAATTGGTGGAAGCAATTGAATTACCAAATCATCCGTTTTTTGTAGGAACTCAATATCATCCGGAATTACAATCCCGTCCTTTAACCCCCCACCCGTTATTTATTGGATTTTTAGAAGCGTCATTGCGTCATTCTGGAACGAAGTGATAGAATCTATCAGCAAAGTAAGAAAATCACTTCATTATTTATAAATCAATCTCCAAAAGAATCGGACAATGATCGGAGCCGAAAACGTCGCGGAGAATTCTAGCATTTCTGACTTTTGAGACTAAATTTTTTGAAACCAAAAAATAGTCAAAACGCCAACCATTATTGTTTTTTCTTTCCGGATCACGCATGTGCCACCAAGAATAATGTCCACCGGATTTTTCGAACATTCTAAAAGTGTCGTAAAAACCTAGATCTAGTAAATCATTGAACCATTTCCGCTCTGCAATTAAAAAGCCGGAGTGATTTCTATTTCCGTTCGGATCAAATAAATCTAATTCCGTATGGGCAACATTCAAATCTCCGCCCAGAATAATTTCTTGCCCATTATTTAGTAATTTTTTTATATAATTAAAAATTTCTTGATAATAATTTAGTTTATATTTAAGTCTTTCCTCATTTCTGTTACCGTTTGGGGTATACAAGCTAACTAAAGTAATCTTATCAATGCCACCAATGATTGTTCTCCCCTCGTCATCTAAAATCGGAATGCCGAGGTAATTAGTTAAATGATTTAAATTCACGGAATTTTTGTAATAAATTGCCGTTCCACTATAGCCTGGTTTTTTCGCCGGATTAAATAAAACATTGTAATTTAGAATTGAGCGTAGAAACATTGATAGATTCTCTGGCATGGCTCGCAATTCCTGCAATATTAAAATATCCGGTTGGAAATTTTCCATAAATTCCAGAAATTTATCCTCCTTTGACCTTATACTATTTACATTCCATGACACAATTTTCATATCTTGTGTTAATATACCATTGATTTATGAATAAAA
>CAYHYP010000055.1:0-5109 GCA_964360925.1 uncultured Gammaproteobacteria bacterium
GGTTTACTTTTTATTTCTAAGCTTATCTCTTTCAGCTTATTTTTTAAGGCCAGTTCTTTAACACTCCAAACAATTTTATGAATTTCTGCCAACATAAAAGAATCATCATCCACCGGAATATTATTTTCCTGAAGATAAAGACGGTCAACCAAAGGAAGAAGTTCTTCCGGCATAAGGGCGGCTATTTCTTTAATCCCCTCGGTTTTGTCCGGCATCTCTGCCAATATGTTATAAATTTTAGCAAGAGTGGGATTGGTAAAATCTTCCGGAGTAAGACGGGGAAGGATTAAAACCAGATAATCACTGGGTTTGGGAGATTGTAAAAGCAGAGATAAAAGATATTCTTCCGAAAGTTCTGTTCGGGTGCGGGGGGATTCTTTTATATTTTCATTTTTATTTAATACAGCCGAAGAAACCGTAAGTTGCAGCTTTCTAAATTCTCTGGTTATTTGAGTTTCCAGATCATCTTGGGGCAAATCTAAAAGAGATGCAAGTTTTTTTAGATAGTGATTTTTGACAACCAGATTATCAATCGGTTCCAGAAATTTTGCCACTTCGGTAACAATTTTTTTTGCCTCAAGGGGAGACTTGGGATCATACTTTGATAGAGCAGAGGTAATAATATAGTCATAAAAAGGGACGGCTTTTTTTATGGCGTCATGCCAAAGAGAGGGATTGATATTAATAAGTTCGTCAGGATCTTTGGCCGTGGAAAAAGTGACCACTTTGATATTTAACCCCGCTCCGTCAGCTATCATTATTCCGCGGTGGGCGGCGGCATCTCCGGCAAAATCGGAGTCCAAAGATAATAAAATATTTTCCGTATATCTTTTAAGCAAAGCCACGTGGCCGGAAGTTAAAGCCGAACCTTTTATAGCTACCACATTTCGTACTCCGGCCTGGTAGGATTTTATGGCATCAACTTCCCCTTCAACGATCACGGCAAAGCCCTCTTTTTTTATTTCTTCTTTGTTAGTGTCCAGCCCATATAAAACATTGCCTTTGATGTAAACCGGAGTTTCCGCAGTATTAATATATTTCGCCCCGCCTTCTGCGGGGTAAACCTCCCCAAATTGTCGTCCGGCAAATCCAACTACTTCACCATGGTGATCTCGCAGAGTAAAAATTACTCTCCCTCGAAATCTGTCAAAATAATGGCCAATACTTGATTTGGAAACTAGACCTGCCGCTTCTAAATCTATAAGTGAATATTTCTTTTTGATCATAAATTTAATAAGCGAATCCCAAGAGTTTGGGGCATAGCCCAGCGAAAACAGTTTTATGGAATTATCGGTGATTTTCCGATCGGCCAAATAATCACGGGCCGTTTGTCCTAATGAATGAGAAGTTAAAATATAGTTGTAAAATTCGCTGGCTAAAAGGTTTATTTCAAAAATTTTCTCTCTAATTTCGGTAGTTTTTGACGGTTGAAAAGTGGAAAGTTGTACCCCGGCTTTTTTAGCCAGAGTTTTTAAACTTTCGGAAAATTCCACGTTTTCAATCCGCATTAAAAATTTAAAAATATCTCCTCCGTCTTGACAGCCGCCAAAACAATGCCAGATTTGCCTTTCCGGAGAAACCATAAAAGAGGGGGTTTTTTCATTATGAAACGGACATAGCCCTTTGAAATTTGCTCCGGATTTTTTCAGAGAAACATATTCGGAGATCAGAGAAACAATGTCTATCTTTTGTTTGATTTGGTCAATATCTGTCATCTGGGGGGATTATACACAATTTATATGCTGGTAATTGCTTTGTGATTTAAAGCAATATGTGCGGCAAGATTGCTTCCGACCCCGAATACTCTTTGTAAATACCAAAAAATAATACCCATAAGGGTTTGAGAGGCGGGAATTGTTTTTGTGTCAAAACCGGTTTTGGTTTGGTTGTGACTAATACCAAAAATGACAGACACAGCTGTTCCAAACAACCATTCTCTTCTGGAAAGTAACGGGTTTCCTGTACCGGAAATTATATCAGAAATCGGATCTTCACTTTTTTCTAAAATACTAGCAACCATTGAGGGGAGGGCACGAAACATTGCTTCTTCCATAAATGGGGACACAACAACAGTGCTTACTTTGACGGGTGTTGAATTAACATATTCCCGAACACATTTAATTTCATCGTTTTCATTTGGACAATTCTCTTTGACCAATTGCACATATCCAGCATTTCCAGCAGTGCTACCGGTAATAGTTCTTGTTGCTTCGTTGACAGCCAGTGAAAGTGGAACCAAAGCTTTTTCTCCCAAAGCCGCCCCAAGACCCACCCCAATAGCGGCTCTAAAAAATTCACCTCTGCTCAATAACTTTTCTGTCATAGTATAATTATACTATAGGACTAACAAAACATCAAGTTTTCGTTATATAATACCAATGTTTGAGGAGGAGTAGCCAAGTGGCCCAAGGCGATTGATTGGAAATCAATTGTGCGCAAGCACGCGCAGGTTCGAATCCTGTCTCCTCCGCCAGCCTCCATAGCTTAATGGATAGAGTATCAGGTTGCGGACCTGATGATGACAGTTCGATTCTGTCTGGGGGCACTATTTGGAGGATTGGCCGAACGGCAAGGCGTTAGTTTCGAAAACTAATGTTCGTAAGGACTAGCAGGTTCGACTCCTGCATCCTCCGCCAAGGTCCTTGTAGTTCAACGGATAGAATACGGCCCTCCGAAGGCTGTGATGGTGGTTCGATTCCACTCGAGGACACTAACTTTTGTTTATCCACTCCAAAACCTTATCATTGTTGGATTTTTCCGGGACTTCAACATAGGGGAGATATTTAATCAATTCTTCCCGGATTTTTTCTTCGTCTTTGGGATCAAGGAGAATAACCAGGTGTCCAAAAAGATTTCTACGGGCCAGATGTAAAATTCTGTTTTTCCCTTTGGTTGTAAACCAAAACGGCCCCAAATCTTCCCAAATATATGAATGATTCATAGAGACAATTCCTTCGGTGGTAATTTTGTGATGGACTTTTTCAGCCGGGATGCGGTCTAAAATCACAAAAAGAAAAAGAGCCGCCCAGGAAACCAGCGTTGCCAACCATTCCTGAAAAAGAATCAGAAATAAAGTAAAAACGGCTACCCCGGAGGAAATTATAATCAGGCCTCTTTTGGAGTAAATATTGGTTGGACGGTTAAATGATTCCCAAACAAAAAGGTCTTTCATCCATTTTAGTTTAGCATAGCTATCTATTTTTTGTGAAAGCCATATTGCGGGGGACGTCAGGATTTTCTAATAAGTTAGCTCTCCAAACATAAGTATCCCCCAGAATAGTAAATTCCCTGGTTTTTCCCGGAGGAAGGTCAAGGGCGAGGTCAATTTTTTCGGAATTTGCTTTTAAATATTCCACAATATTTTTCCAGGATACTTTACAATCGGTTCCGGGATTGTTAGCCATAAAATAGCTAATCATCTTTTTTGTGATTCCGGGGCCTCTGTTGTAAGAAATAAGAGCCAGGTCTTCTATGGTTTTTGAGGGAAATTTTTCAAAAGCGATTTGGGCGTTTTGATGATACCTGGAAAAAGTAATTTGCCCCACAAAAATATTTTTCTGTTCCGGACTCATATTTGCCGTTATTTGGTTAAACTTTTCTTTCCCAAAAATTTTAATACTTTCTTCAGCAGTGCTTTTTTTAACTTGCATAGGATTGTTTGGGTCTTCTATACCATTGGTTTCCGTTCTTAATATTGCTTGAGTTTTTATTTTTAATTCTTCAATCGGGATTTTATAGACGCCTGCAATAATTTCTTCCGGAGACTCTTTTTTTACAGGTATTTCTATTGCAGGTTCTTCTATTTTTACCGAATCTTCGGTTTTTTCTACAAAAGGTTTAGTTGGTTCAGGAGGAATTTCATGGGCTTCGGCTAAAGGAGAGGGAAAAGGCATGATAACTGATGCCAAAAAAAGCACCGCCAAAAGAGTATCGTGAGTGCGTCTGTTTTTGAAAATTTCCAGCACCCTGTTATTTTACCATCATGAACGAAGCCAGGGGAAGATTCATTTGTAAGGCAAAAATAGCCAGAAGAAGGATAACCACGAAAGTTAAAAGCATCAAAACTGCCGGATCCAGATGTTTACAACATTCACTCTTTTTAACTTTCTTCTTCATAATAATAGTATAGAGTGGTATTTAAAGAGTTGTCAAGTACTCTTGAGCCGATTCTTCCAGTTTGCTGTTTGCCAATTCGTTAAAAGTTTGACAGGTAGTTTTTTCGTAAAGTTCCTGTAATTTTATTTGATCCGTGACGTTTAAAGCTTCCGGCGTACTTTTGGCAAATTCCAGAAGAGTATTGGTAGCCTTCATTAAAGATGTTTGAGTAACCACTTCTATTATGGCCACAATTTCCTCGTCTTTTTTGCCGGTCTGTTTTAATTTTTCAATAAGGTTTTGCAAATTTGTCATGAGTTATTTTACTACTGTAAATACCTGGCCGGGTTGAATAATTCTTCCTGCATCCATTACCAGTCTAAATAATTTTGGATTGTGCATAACTTTATCAACTTCTAAACCGGAAATTGCGCTGGCTTTATCCGGCGGTAATTGGTCCAGATTTCCCAAAATAGTCTCCACGGTGGCGCGGTAAATTTCCTGTGGGTTATTTAACTGTAAAAAGTCTTTTACCATTGTACTTAAATTTTGCCCTTCTTGGACAGGAGGGAAATTTAGCGCCTCGGTGGTTTGAGGGACAACGGTGGCAAATTTTTCCGCTACACTTGGTACTTGTTCGGCCCCACCGGTTGGGAGATTGGGGATTACGTTAGTAATTCCGGAAGCTTCAAGAGCGGAAGCCACGGTGGTGGCAAAACAGGCTGTCAGTGCTCCGCCGCAAGCACCTCTGATGGCCCGAAGAAGATGCGGGTGATTTACTCCCCATTCTCTGGCTCCTTCAGCAACGACACCTACTGTAAAAACTAAACTGGTCGTTAGATATTCTCCAAAATGAAAAGCTAAAATAGGATTAATTTGCGTCAAAATTTCTGTACTAGCGACTCCGCCACCACGAGCTGCGGCAACACCAAGCCCTCCACCCAGGGCATAATCAGAAATTTGTCTTAATCTTGAACGAAGAGCGTTTTGAGGTGCTTCCGGTTCGGGTTCCGG
>CAYHYP010000056.1:0-5017 GCA_964360925.1 uncultured Gammaproteobacteria bacterium
ACCATCAAAAACCTGTGTTTCTTTTAAAAACAAAAACAAATCCCTTGTAGCATCACCTATACAAACAAAATCCATCATAATTTATGATAGCATAAACTCCAAACACCAAACCAAAAATTCCAAGAAAATCATAAAACTAAAAGTCAAAATTTAAAGCTGATTACTTTTAGCCAAAATTGCTCCAAAAATTTTGGTTAACTCAAAAGCTTCTTGTTGCAAATATTTACATTCGTTTTCCAAACTCAATGAATTATTTAAATCAATTAATTTTAGCCAATATTGCGATTCCTTTGCTTCTTTTCGGCAAATTTTTATCCGCATATAAAAATCTTTTTTACTTAAACTATCATTAGCCTCAATATAATTAGCCCCAACAGAACCTGAAGAACGAACTAGTTGAGAAATATCTTCAAAATTGGCCATATTTTTTGGAAGAAGTTTGATAAAAACTCTTATTCTTCTTGCAAAATTAAGAGTTCTTTCGTCTAAGTCAAATATTTTTGTATTTGGGTCATTCGTCATTTATATTTGTTTGGAATTTGGAATTTTGAGTTTGGAATTTAATAATAATTTCCACTGCATGACTTGTTCCAATTCTATCCGCTCCGGCGTCAATAAATGATTTTGCCTGGTCGTAATTTTCAATCCCCCCGGCAACTTTAATTTTTAATTTGTTTCCAATAGCCTCTCTTACAAGGATCTGATCCTTGATTGTGGCTCCCCGCGGGCCCATTCCAGAGCAGGTCTTGAAAAAATCAGCGCCGGTGTCAACCATTAATTCCGCGGTTTTTTTGATTTCGTCATCCGTTAGAAAACCACATTCAGGAATAAACTTAACAATAATTTTGGGGTTAACTTTTTTTGCCTCCTCTACCACTGCTTTCATTTCCACCAAACAGTCCGCCCATTTGCCGCTCTTTATAAAACCAACATTTAAGGAAACATCCAATTCGTCCGCTCCCAGCGAAGCATAACTTTCCGCACAGCCGGTTTTAACGGAAAAAGTTTCCTGACCCAAAGGAAAAGAGATTACCGTTCCCACTTTTACCCCAAAATTTTTGGCAAATTGAATAAAATATGGGTTTACAAACGCACTGTTGAAACCGTATTTTTTAACTTTTTCGCAAATGTCCCGGATATCCGCTTCCGTAGCGTTCGGATGATGATTGGCTAAATCTAAATATTTTGCTAAATCTTTTATCATTTTGTTATATGTTTATTGTCATCCCGAACTTGTTTCGGGATCTCTCAACTTGTTTGAGATTTTGTCGGCATTCGCCGGAGATGCTGAAACGAGTTCAGCATGACACTTTATGTTATTGCTTCCAATGATTTAACTTTTATTAGTGCTTCCTGTGGCGTCGTCACAATATGATAAACTTGTAATTCTTCCGGACGAAGTTTCATATTTTTCTCTATGCTTTCAATAATTTCATGCCAGAAATCTCCAAATAAAACTAACGGTCGGTGATGACCAAAATGAATCCGTGCCAGTCCCCAAGCCATGCCAAATTCTGAAATTGTTCCTGTCCCGCCATTAAAAATCAAATATACATCAGCCATATCCATAATTTTTAAAGTCCGCTCTACATAGGTCGTGGTTTTAATTTCCTCGTCAAATAAATTTTTGGGGTCCCGACCTTCAAAGTTTTTTTCTTCCGGGTCAGGATAATACGTAATACCAATAGCTTTTCCCCCACCGTTGTGAGCACCATCAGTTGCGGCTTTCATTATTCCCGGACCGCCACCATCAATGATGGTATAACCGTTTTTAGCCAAAAGACTTGCCGTTTCTTTAGCATCAAGAAACTCCTGATCCGTTTCTTTGGCATCAGCAAATCCTAAAAAAGCCACATTCTTAATTTTCATTCTATTTTTTTAATTTTTCTAAAATACAAGTTCGCGTCATTGTCATCCTGAATTTATTTCAGGATCTCCCAACCTGTTTGGGGTTTACACTCGCATTCGCGAGAGATGCTGAAACAAGTTCAGCATGACACCAGTAATCTTTAACGCAAAACTCGCGTAAAACGGAATAACGTATCATCCATACAATACTTTCCCTTCTCTGTTTACTGTTTGATAAAAGGAACTGTTAGCTAACGCCTGTTTTTGCCATTCATCTGATTTAACCACCAAAAAATCAGCCGCTTCGGTTTTATTCACTAAACGCCGCACTTCGCGCATTCGGTCAATTCCATAATAAGGAACCTCGTTTTTAATGATTAAAAAGTCAAGGTCGTTGGCGTCCTCTCCACGGGCAGCAGATCCAAAAAGGATGATTTTTTCCGGTTTATATTTTTCAATTAATTGCGCCGTTATTTTTTTTACTTCTTCGTCAATCTGCTGTTTAGTCATAGCCAAAGGATACAAAAAAACCGGATAAACAAGCAAGAGCAAACCTTTCCTTGACAACAACAACTTTCTTCTGGTAATCTCAAATCAGTTATAAATATGAGGAACAAAAGAGGAAATGTTTTGGTAATTTTTCTGGCAGTAGCCTTAGTTGTTTCCGTCTCTGCCGCCGGTTATCTCTTTTGGCAAAACAGGCAATTACAAAATCAAGCAGTAAAAACTACTTCACCCGTTCAAAATCCTACTCCCGTTCCGACCATTGCCCCAACAGCAAATTGGAAAACATACAAAACATCTCAATATGAGATTAAATATCCGCCTGACTGGAAACTTAGTTTAACTCCTCTCGAAGGGGAATCATTATTTAAAATAATTCCAAACTCTAATGTTGATGATAATTTCTATCCGGGATTATTTGTTGAATTTAAATCAATAAATAATACTTCTCTGGAAACACAAAAAAATATCTATGAGAGAATGAATCTTATAAAAAACGGTGTTTTTTTCAAGAATATAACTGCAGTAAAATACACAGGAGCTTCTTCAACCAAAAACGTAAATGGTCGTATTGTTCCAGGCGTAATTCAACAAATATTTATACTTTTGGAACATTCGGGATATATTTATACTTTTGGTTATTCCTATGAAGAATCAGCAATAAATAAAAAGCAAGAAGACTTGTTTGACCAAATCCTTTCAACCTTTAAATTTTTAGACCAGGTTGAACAATCTCCTCTTGCCAGTCCAACAGCCAATCCTGCTAAAAACCTGAATTACCTTCTTCCGACAGGTTGGAAAACTGTTCAGGATAAAACCGGTACTTTTGAAATCGGCTATAACCCGGAAACAGACTTAATTTTTGGACCCTCATCTATTAATAATTTGAATGTTGGATTAACCAAAGTTGGTCAATATGGAGGATCTTCATATAATTTAACTATTAAACCCTATGATGGTGGTTCAAGACACAATTTTATACTCGGTCCAAGCGGAATTCAGGAACAGGATAAAATGGCTGATTATCATGAAAAAAATTATACATATAACGGCTGGTCATGTTTAGTGCTTTACGGCATATCTATCTCCCAATGGCCATCAACTCAAGGGATGTGTGCCATAGATAGTAAGCAGGCTTTTGCTTTCGGCATGTGGAAAGATGAGGCGGCTACGAAACAAATTATTCAGACAATTAAATTGTTGAAATAGCATTAAAGTTCAGCCAATGTTGCCAACACGAAGATATCTTGTTAGACTAAAGTCATGATTGTTTGGGGAACGGCAATCGCGGATTTGTTAATCAATCTTTCAGCTGGTTGGTTAGGAGCAGTAGTAATTATTCCAAATTTTAGTAAAGAAACGGGCGCTAAAAAGTTATTTATCTTGACAGGTGATTTACTAGCTGCTATCGTTTCTTTATCACTTGCCGTAGCAATTAGAACAAGCATATGAAAAATAAAAAAACGGACATCCTTGACGCCAACGCCAGAGCCCTGATTGCCTTTGGGATTATGGTAATTACGGCTATTCTTGTTTATTTAGTTTTCTTCCGCATCTAGCCTTAGATATGAGAAATAAAAAAGGAAATGCTGTAGTAATTTTTCTGGCAATAGCCTTAGTTATTTCCGTTTCTGCCGCCGGTTATCTCTTTTGGCAAAACAAACAACTGCAAAATCAAACTGTCAAAATTATTCCACCAGTTCAAGCTCCTTCTCCAGTCCCCACCATTGACCCAACGGCGAGTTGGAAAACATACACGAATATGAGGTATAAATTCACCTTTAATTATCCATCCCAATGGATTGAAAATAACAATAGTGAAAGCGCTTTAGTATATTTTACAATGCAGCAGAATGACAGGCCTATTAATGTACTGTTAATTATAAACGCTTACCAAGCGACCTCTTTTGAAAATTGGATTCAATCTAAATCAGTAGTTAACAGATATACTTCGGGCAATCAGAATGAAGTAAGTTATAAAGACTTCTTACTCGGAAACATCAAAAGTTATGAGATGATTAACTATCCATCGGAAGGGGGTTGTACGCGAATTTTCGCTGTTTACCACAATGGTAATGTTTTTGAAATTGAGAAAGGTGGAGGAACCTGCAATATGCCCGAAAAAACTTTTGACCAAATTCTCTCCACTTTTAAATTCCTCTAAAATTTTCATGTTAAAATAACTTCATGGGTAAAGGGAAACGAATTGGGAAACTTCGTAGTGCAAAAAGAATTGGGTGGGAATTTTATGATCAAAAATGGCGTGGAAAAGAAAAAGTTTCTCCGGCATTTAAAGAAATCGTCTATGCCACCCGTTCGGGTTGGAATCATATAGTTGAGGCTAAAAAACGCACAAAAGCAGAACAAATCAGAAGATTAAAGGTGTTGCCTTTGGCAAAGAAGATGTTGGAAACTGCAACAACATATCAAGAACATCGTATTGGTAAGGACAAAATCACGCATTATTTTGCCTTGTCAGGATATATTGGGGGAAGTAAAATAAAAGTAATAGTCAGGTCCAAGGGTTTCGTCGGAAAGAAATATTTTCTTTCTGTGATGGTTTTAAAGTAAGGTGTCTCCCACTTTGTGCGAATGCAGTAGTGGCATCAGAGTCAAGCTCTTCACCTCATTTGTAGTTTACCATTGACTTACTAGTTCGTCAAGG
>CAYHYP010000057.1:0-4712 GCA_964360925.1 uncultured Gammaproteobacteria bacterium
TTCAGAAGAAAAAGACTCAATTTGGGTGGCTTCTTCTTTGGATAAAACATTTGGAAGCAAGCGGGTAACGGCGTCAATAATCACCATTGTAGGGATCTCCCCCCCTGTTAAAACGTAATCCCCAATACTAATAGTTTCATCAACTAAATTTTCTTTAACTCTTTCATCAACCCCTTCATAATGACCGCAAATAAATGTAATTTGGTCTAATTTTGAATATTCTCTGGCTTTTTGTTGAGTAAATTTCTCACCACGAGGATCCAATAATATTATTTTTGAATTATTAATTGTTAATTTTGAATTGTTAATTTCGTGCAAAGCACGATCAATCGGTTCAATGCGTAAAACCATTCCCACACCTCCGCCATAAGGTTTATCGTCAACGGAGCCCCGTTCATCCACGGCAAATTTTCGTAAATCGTGAAGATTAATTTTAACCAGGTTTTTATCTTGTGCCCGTTTAACAATGCTTTTATCAAACGGCCCGGTAAACATATCGGGAAATAGGGTAATGATATCAAACGTCATATTTGCTATTATAAACTATATGAATATTGTTGTTACAATGCCTACGTTTAATGAAGCCGAGAATATTGGTCGGATGATTGATGTTTTAATCAAAGATATTTTTCCAAAAATAAAAAATCACAAAATGATGCTTTTAGTAGTAGATGACAAATCTCCTGATGGAACAGGAGAGATTGTTAAAAAACACAAAGAAGTATTTTTGTTGGAAGGCAATAAAGAAGGGTTGGGGCGAGCATACGCACGCGGTTTTAGATATGCCATTGATGAACTAAAGGCCGATGCTGTTATGGAAATGGATGCTGATTTTCAACACGACCCCAATGATATCCCCAGATTTGTAAAAGAATTTGATAACGGAGCAGATTATGTTATTGGTTCACGATATATCCCCGGCGGATCAATTCCTAAAGAGTGGGGTTTCAAAAGAGTATTTCTTTCCGTTGGAGGAAATTTATTTACCCGGGTAACTCTTTGGTTATGGGAAGTTCATGATTTTACTACCGGGTATAGATTGGCAAGGGTAAAAGGATTTTTAGATCATCTTGATTTTGAAAAAATATTTTCCAAATCGTACGCCTATAAAATGCGTTTGTTATATGAAATGAAAAGACAGGGAGCCAAAATCGTGGAAATTCCCATAAATTTCGCCGCCCGGGAAAAGGGTTGGAGTAAAATGGACAGCGATGATTTTTTTGAAAGCCTAAAAGTTATTGCACAAATATGGAAAGAAAGATTATTGTCATAGCACCCACATATAATGAGGAGGCGAATATTGGAAGCTTTATAGCGTCTGTTTTAGCCCAGGACGTTGAATTGTTGATTTCAGACAGCCATTCTCCCGACGGTACGGCGGTAATCGTAAAACATATGGCACAAAAAGATAAAAGGGTCCATTATTTGGACGTAAAAGAACGAGGGTTGGGTTTGGGGTTGATAAAAGGAATTGATTATGCGGTAGAAAAATTAAAAGCAGATGCCATTATTACCATGGAGGCAGATTTGTCTAATGATCCAAAACAAATTCCGGAATTTGTTAGTGGGTTAAAAAATGCCGACGTAGTGATCGGTAGCCGTTATGTAAAAGGGGGTAAAATAACAAATTGGTCCTGGTGGAGAAAAGCGTTTAGTTACGGTGCAAATACAATTTTAAGAGTTCTTGCTTGGACAACAAAAACTCACGAATTTACTAATTTATACAGGGCTTTTACAAAGGAAGTCTGGTTGGATTTACGTCCCAAAATTAAAATGCATATAGGCTGGCTTTTTGTTCCCGCTTTTGCTTTTGAAGCTTTAAATTCAAATTACAAAATTGTAGAACAACCGATAGTTTATTTTGATCGTTTTGGAGGTAAATCAAAAATGAAGACTTTATCTTATACAAAAAATCTTTTACACTATGCAGTAGCATTTAGATTACATAAGTTCGGGTTAAGGAACATGATGTCATGCTGAACTTGTTTCAGCATCTCTGGCGAATGCCAGAATAAACTCAAACAAGTTGAGAGATCCCGATATTCATCGGGATGACATTGAAATAAAATATGGAACATTTTTTGAAATTTTTAGTCGTCGGGACATTAGGGTTTTTAATTAATACCGTCGTTTTGATTTTTGGTGTCCGGTTAGGGATGAAACCTTCATTATCCGGTCCGATGGGGGCTGAATTGGCAATTTTCTCAAATTTTATTTTAAACAATTTTTGGACGTTTTCAGACAAAAAACTGGCAATCAACGATATCCCCGTAAAATTTATTACTTTTAATATTTTATCGTTCGGGTCCGTAATTATTCAGTTCGTTTTCTTAAAAACCGGCGAGAAGATTTTTGGTTTAAAAAGATTTAAAGAACCGTTTTTGGAGATGGTTCCTTTTTTTGGAAAACTTCCCATAATCAAAGATGTTTTGAAGATTTCCTTTTTCAAAAAATTATCTAAAAAGTTTTCGGTTTACTTAATTTTTTATGTTATGGGTGTCGGTGTCGGTTTGGTTGTAAATTTTATAATATACAGCCAAATTATCTGGAAATGAAACGGTTTTTGTTTGTCTTAATCATCTTAATTGCCATAGTTTTACGTTTTTACAACCTCTCCGGTTACATTCAATTTTTGGGAGATCAGGGTCGTGATGTGTTGATTGTCAAAAGAATGCTTGTGGAACATCAATGGACTCTTTTGGGGCCCAACGCTTCAGTTGGCGGCTTCTTCACAGGGCCAATTTATTACTATTTTATGTTACCGTTTCTTTGGTTTTTCAATTTAAACCCGGTTGGACCGGCCTATCTTTCTGCTTTTTTTGGGCTGGCTACCGTTATTTTGATATATTATTTTTGTAAACATTTTTTTAACGAAAGAGTGGCTTTAGTTGCTTCTTTTCTGTCAGCAATTTCCCCAAAAATGGTTGATATTTCCCGTTTTTCCTGGAATCCCAATCCGGTTCCATTTTTCTCACTTTTGGCCGTTTTGTTTTTATATTTGAGTGCCACAAAACACAAAAAAATATTTACGGTTTTATCCGGAGTGATGGTGGGGATTCTGTTTCAACTGCATTATATTGATATTGTTTTTATTGCCATTTCGGGGGTTTCTTTACTTTTATTATTTCCCTGGAAAGAGTGGGTTAAACAGATATTTTTGATTGTCTTGGGTTTTATTATTGGTGACGGTTTATTTTTGGCTTTTGAAATTCGCCATGGTTTCCCAAATTTTGTCAGTATGTGGGAGTTTATTACCAGAAAAGGTCAAACAGTTGCTCCCCGAAGTTTGAATTTTTTATGGTTATACGATGATATTACCCGGCGTTTGTATGAGATGCTTTTTTATTTTCAGGGTTGGCCTCTTAAACCCTTTCTATATTTTTCTTTGCTGGCTGCCTTACTTTGGGCAAAGAGCACTTGGTTTACTCACAGGGCAAAAGTAATTGTTATTGGTGCGTGGTATTTAATAGGAATTTTTGGCATAGGTTCGTATCAGGGCGATTTGCACGATCATTATTTTGTTTATCTATATCCACTGCCATTTATTTTTGTAGGGTTATTGGCAGAGAATTTTTTGAAAAATAAGTTTTTAAAATATTTAGTTTTACCCGGAATTGCTTTGATAATATATTTTTCAGTTAAAAACGCGTTTTTTTGGCAGGAACCTCACAATATGTTTCAACAGGTAAAAGAAATTGACGAACAAGTTCTTTTTTATGCAAATGGCCAACCATATAATTTGGCCTTAATTTCCGGATATAACAGTGATTTTGCTTACAGATATTTTTTAGAAGTTTGGAAAAAACCTCCGATTACTATAGAAAATCCGGATAAAGATCCAGAAAGAACTACTGTTACAAGTCAATTAATGGTCATTTGTGAAGAGAAGAAATGTGAGCCGTTGGGGCATCCATTGTGGGAAATTGCCGGATTTGGCAGAGCTGTTATTTTAGATCAAACAACAGGCCCGGCTGGCATAAAAATCTTCAAATTGGTACACTATGAACAAACTCAAAATCCAAATTTTAAATTTTAAAAAAAATGAATAACACATTTTTGTCTGTAATAATTCCTTCATATAACGAGACGGAAAACTTGCAAAGAGGTGTTCTTGATGAAGTTCGCGATTATCTCGCCTCTCAAAAATTTACCTGGGAAGTAATAGTCTCTGAAGATGAATCTCCGGATATTGAATCACGGCGACTGGCAAAAGAATTTTGTGAGAAAAACGATGGATTTGTTTTTCTCCAAAACAAACATGGAGGAAAAGCTTTGGCCATTTGGGCGGGAATTCAAGCGGCGAAGGGAAAGCTAATTTTATTTACCGATATGGATCAGTCTACTCCGATCAGTGAATTTTCAAAAATGCTCCCATTTTTTGAAAACGGGTCAGAGGTGGTTATTGGCAGCCGGGGATTGGAAAGAAAAAATTTCTCGCTTTTTAGAAAATTGGCTTCCGTTGTTTTCAGAACTTTCCGGGGGATATTTGTACTTCCGGAAATAGTTGATACCCAAGCAGGATTTAAAGCTTTTAGTAAAGAAGCGGTTTTGAAAGTTTTTCCCAAACTGGAAGCTGTTAAAAAAGGGGTGGAGAAAGCCCAGGGGTGGACAGTGGGTTCCTGGGATACGGAGCTTTTGTTTATTGCCAAAAAACGCGGATATAAAATAAAAGAAGTGCCGATCGTATGGGAAGATCGGGATGAATCTGTTGC
>CAYHYP010000058.1:0-145 GCA_964360925.1 uncultured Gammaproteobacteria bacterium
AATTTAATGAAAACTCCCTCGCCCTCCTTTTCACAGGGGGATACTACCTTTTTCTGACTTGTTTAGTTCTAAAATTCCGCCAACAATTTTGTGTTAAAAAATAACCCATGTCATTGCGAGGAGGAACGACGAAGCAATCTTCTTT
>CAYHYP010000058.1:245-4673 GCA_964360925.1 uncultured Gammaproteobacteria bacterium
GTGTCATGCTGAATTTTGTGGCGAAGCCGCGAGCTTTGCTCATTTCAGCATCTCTCGCGAATGCGAGAATACGTCTCAAACAAGTTGAGAGATCCTGACCTTCGTCAGGATGACACTGTGTCATGCTGAATTTTGTGGCGAAGCCGCGAGCTTTGCTCATTTCAGCATCTCTTTTTATTTTCTCCTATACATCCTATACGCCCTATACGTCTTATTTTTATTTAAATATATTTTATTTAAATATATTTTTGTGTCATGCTGAAATTTTTTCAGCATCTCATATTTTTATTTAAATAGATCCCGCCCTTCGGCGGGATGACACTGTTTATCTTGATTTAACAACGATTTGTGATAAAATACCTCAAATGTCAGCCGTTGAATACAAAATGATTATTCCCGATCGTTGGCATATTCAATATGCCCAACAGGTTTCCGAGTGGATTGCCGCGGCAATAAAAAAAGAAATCCCCATGTTGCCCAAAAAACCAGAAGCAGTTTTAGATTTATTTAATCAAGGATTTTCCGTGATTGCAGTTGAGCCGAGTACGGGTGAAATGGCGGCTCACGTATGCCTTTATCCATACTGCAAAGCTCCCATTGTGGAAGTCGGAGGGGCAATACGTAATCCAAGAAATGAATTTAGCGGAGCCGCGGCGGTGGCAACGGTTTGGGCTATAAAAAGAGCCCGGGAATTATTTCCGGAAAGAAGAATTATTGCTCTGGCTAACCCGGTAGGAGCAAAAGCTTTAATAGAAAAACACGGAGGGAAAATATTAAGTCATGATGAATTGCCGCATGAAGCTTTTGAGCTTTGTGGTACTTGCCCCAGAATTGCTTACAAAACTTTAAGACAAAAATGTTGTGATCAACCCATTGACTTAAGTAATTCGCATTTAGAATGACCACCCTTGATTTATTAAAAACCTTTGTTTCCATACCCTCATACGTAGATCGTGATGTGGATGAAAGGCAAATGGTGGCCAAAATGAAAAGTCTTTTTGTAGGATCTAAATATACTATAGAAGAGCAAATTGTATCCGGAGAAAGGAAAAACTTGTTTATCCATGACGGGACTCCGGCAAAAGTAATAATACTAGGCCATATGGACACCGTTCCTCCAAAAATAGATACCGTCGGCGATTCCTTCAAGCCCAGAATTGAAAAAGAAAATTTATATGGTTTGGGATCGGTGGATATGAAAGCGGGGCTGGCGATTGCCGTTAATTTACTGCTAAATACAGATAAAAAAGGTCTGGCGGCGATTTTTAGTGTTGACGAAGAATATGATTGTGCCGGAGCGATGGCTTTTGTCAAAAAATATCATCTGAAACCTAAAATGATTATTAATTTGGAGGGTTCGGACCTGAAAATCCAAAATGGTTGCCGCGGGATCGTGGAATTTCTTTTTGAGGTAGCGGGAAAGGCCGTTCACGCTTCCAAAAAAGACGAAGGCGTTAACGCTATTGAAAAAACGATGATTTTGTCCGCATCTTTACAAGAAGCGCTAACGAAATTAGATAAAAAAGGGGGCGCCAAAAATTCCGTTAATTTAGCGCGTCTCAACGGCGGAAACTTAATGAGAAAAGATGGGGACGGTACCCCCATTTTTAGCAGTAGCGGGAACATAGTGCCAAATTTTGCTTCCGCACATTTTGAAATCCGGGTCGCTTCTAAAAAAATCAGTTTTAGTTTAATTAAAAAGTTATTGCTTAAAATAGCTCTGAAACACAAGGTAAAAATTAATAATTTGCGTTTGAAAAATACTCCCGTAGGCTCAATGTTGGTCCAAAAAGCCAAATTAAAAGATTTTGAAAAGGCGGTAAAAGATTGGGGACTGCCGGTGGAATATCAAAATATTAATACTTCGGGTTACTACGAAGCCCAAATTTTATGGGCGGCTTGGGGTTGCCCTGTCGTTATTTTTGGCCCCAGTCCCAACGGAATGTCCCATCAAGCCAATGAATATGTAAATTTAAAATCGGTTGACAAAACCCGGGAAGTAGTGGCAAAATATTTGGAGTATAATTTGTAAATGATCGGTATTTATAATGAAACTGATCCTCTGAAATTTGCGGCATTATGGGGGCCGGTGGGGGCGGAAGCCCTTTTGGCTCAACTTTACCCCCCGACGATTTCTCTTTTCTTCGCCGATTTTAATGTTTTAAAAGCCCGTCAGGAAGCCCTGGATTTTGCAAAAACCTTAAATAATTTTGGGGTAAAAACTTTCTTTGTCCGTGATGAGGTGGCAAAAAATATTAAACCGATAAAAATGACCCTGGAACAACTAATTACGAAGCTTGGAGAGAACACAAGAGAATTAATTTTGCAGGATGTTGCTCGTTATGGCGAAGAAAAGGCTGTGGCTCTAAATCATTTTTTGTGTCTAAAATTCAAGTTTCCCTTGGGAAATCTGATTTATGCCCGGGATCAAATGAACGTGTTGTTGGATAAAATGATTATTTCCTCCATGACAAAACCCATCCGCGAAGACGAGGTTTCAATTTATGAGTCTGTTTATAAAAACTTGGACATTGAAAAAATTCACCTGCCGAAAGGGGAGACTTTTGAAGGCGGGGACGCCTATATTCACAACGGCTATATCTACATGGGGGTGGGAGTCAGGACAACATTGGAAGCGGCAAAATATATTTTTGAGAAATTAAATCCTAAGGATTTGGAATTTGCCATTGTGGCTGACCGTAATCCCCACAGTCGGTCTGCCAAAGAGCAGATGGACTTTATGCATCTGGATACGTTTTCTAATCCCATTGGAGATGACCAAATTGCGGTTTGTGAAGAAGAAGCTCGGCGGCGGCGGGTGTTATTTTTAAAGAAAGTTGCAGGCAAAACCCGGGTTATAGACTCGGGTTTATCATTTCTGGAGCATTTGGAAAAGAAAGAAAAGGATATTGTCATTATTCCCGGAGAAGAGCAGGAGTCATTCGGGTGCAACTTTTTGGCGATTGATAATAAAACTTTGATATTGCCGTTAAATTCAAATAAAAAAACTAACGAGCGGTTAGCGGATTGCGGCAAGCAACTAGTTTTTCAGTGTCTTTTTGAAAGCACCCGCGGTTACGGCGCCGCCCATTGCATGACAGGACAACTGTTTAGGGGATAGTTTACCTTCAAGAGGGGAGGTCTCTGGAAGCTAAAAGAGGTCTAGGGTAAAAGGGGCAATTGGTTCCAGATCGGCGTAATTTTTTACAAAATTTGAATAATCAAGATTGGTGTTAGTCCTGCTGAAATAGGGAAGAATATGATCGGTTTTAATCCACGAAGTTTTACGGATCCCAAGATATTCAGGTAAAGAGGTTGGTAATGTAGATTTTAGACCGGGATTTAAATGAATATATCTGGAAAGATGCAGTAATTGCTCTTCCGATTCCACCAAAACCGCTTTATAAACTCCTTGAAATATTGTTCCCACCCGGTGATTTTTCCGGTTGAAATAACAGGAATATCTGGTCCCCAATGAATTCATAAAATTATCTATAGAATTAGCCTCTTTTTGCCAAATGAGCAAATGAAAATGGTTTGGCATTAGCGCATAAGTCAACAATTGAATTTCATCATAAAAATTTTTTAATGCCAAAAGTCTTTCCGCATCATATTTTTCTTTATAACCTGCTTCTTGAGAATGCAAAACGGCATTAAGCCCGATGGTATCTTTGGGAGTAAGATAAATTTTTATATATGACAAAAAGGTTGAGTAGTCATACGGATTTAAGAAAATTTCATTTTTGGCAACTCCACGATTGTAAATATGATAATAGCTTCCGGGGACATAAGTTTTAACAGAATTTCTGGCAGCCATAATATTAGACTATTAAAAATCAAACAACCTGTCAATGGCCATTTACCTTCAAGAGGGGAGGTCTCTGGAAGGTAAAAGATCTTTTAGGTTAGGTAATGCCGCTGCAATAATAATCAAGATTGATCCTGCGATGATGGTCAACGTCAAGGTTTCGTGGAAGAACATGATTCCAAAGACTATTCCAAAAATAATTTCCAAAAGACCAACAATGCCTCCAATACTTGGCTCTACATATCTGAAACCGATGATAACCAACATAAAAGCAAGTAAAGAAGCTGCTGCAAATCCAATTACTCCAAACCAAGGTACAGAAAAAGATAGGGTCAACCAGTGTTCGCGCAAAAGTGTTGATGCGACGAGGTGTGTCGCAAAAATCGAGGCCCAACTAAAGATGCATAATTGCAAGGAAGAATATCTTCCGGAAACCTTTTTTGTATATGCTACTTCGGTTCCGCCGGCGATTCCGGCAATAATGGCCGCAACGGCTCCCAATAAAGAGTTGTTAGCTAAGGAAAGATTAAATACTAAAAGCAGACCAAATAATGCTAGGATAAGTGAAGCAATTTTGACAACCGTAATTTTTTCGTTGAATGAGACAAAACCTGCAATGT